>JAQBHE010000375.1:0-5053 GCA_032128015.1 Holophagae bacterium | reverse complement strand
CGGTCCATTCGCAGCGATCCCGCTCGTACCAACGCCACTCCATTCGGCCGCCCAAGCTCGGCCGCTACCCCCAGAGGAACCCGAAGCCCTCGATTTGCGCGGCAGTTCGCTCTTTGCTGGCAAACAACGGCTGCCATTTCCGGAGCCCTCTAGCCGATGTCGTCTAGCCGATGCCGGCGTGTTCCACGTCTCACCGAGCCTTTGTCGCGAAGGTAGACGGGATTGGAGTAGATCCAAGGGCGCAGCTCGCCGTCGAGCTCGAGCCACGCTTCGAGACGGTAGACGCCGGCCTCCTTGGTCGCGATCTCGAGGGCGCGACCCGAGACCCGAAACACCTCGACGCCATCGCGTAGCAGCCGCAGATGGGCGGATCGTGGGACCGCGGCGTGCAAGGTCGCATCGGTGGTGACCGCTTCGTCGCCCATCAGCAGTTCTTGGCCATCCGCGGTCACCGCGCCGAAGCGAAAGCCGGTGGGATCGGCCATCCAATCGTGCGCGACGTAGACCTGGCCGGCGGCGACCGCAGTGCGTACCGCCGCCTCTTCGAGCGAAGGGGCGAGCACGTGAGTGCTGACGTTGTGCATCGACAGGAAGTAGGGGTCGAAGTCGAAACGCGCGATCTCTTCGCGATCCCGCTTGCCAGCGGTGAGCTTCGGGACGCCTGGTCGCTGGTCGCGGGTGAAGCGCCGCATCTCTTCGAAGTCGTCGACGACCGTGCCCAATCTCACCGCGTCGTCGCCGTCGCGCAGCACCACGAACACCTGGTTGTGGTGACAGTCGTTGGCGCCGACGCCGACCACCCGCCGGCTCTGGGTCTCGAGATCCCACCGCTCGAGGTACAGCGACGGATAGTGAACCTGGGAGGCGAGGATCTCGGCCGGATAGCTCTCGAGCAGCGTGCGTAGCGTCGCGATGCCCTCGGGGTCGGTCATCCATGCGGCGAGCTGCAACATCGAGCCCTGATCGTCGGCGACGTCGGCGTGGCGGTTGTAGATCTCCATGCCGGTGAGCTGCTCGAGCGAGTCGCCGGCCCGTTCCTCGACGTGGGAGAGGAAGCTGAGCCCGGTTCCTTGCGCGACCGCGCGTCGCAGGACCGCCGGTTCGGCTTCCATGTCGCCGAGCACCGAGCGATCGGGGTGAACCAGCAATCCGCGCGCCTCCGAGCCCGGGATGAACAGCACCCCTTGGCGGACACCACGCCAGCCGTCCATGAAGTCGCGCGGCGGCCGATGGTGGTCGCTGAGGAAGATGATCGAGACCGCGGCGCGGTGGGCGTCGGCGAGGATCTCCTCGAGGGTGCCGCCGGTGTGTGCCGAGTCGCTGGCGTGGGCGTGGAAGATCGCGCGGTAGTCCTGGAATCCCGGCAGGGTCGGCACGGCGGTGCGCTGCTCGGCGGCCAGACGCAGGACGTCGGCGTGTACGGCCGCGAGGCGCTCGGGCTGAAGCCGTTCCGCTGCGGTGCGGGCGGGATAGGGCTGTGCGTAGAGAGCCGCTGAGACGGTCAGCTGCCAAGCAGCGTAGAGGCTCGCCGCGATGCGCATGGGCCGAGTGTACGCGCGTGACGCTGGTCGAGCGGACGCGGCGCAGCCGAAGCTCAGTTGGCCCAGTAGATGTACTCGTCGTTGACGGCGTCGGGTTCGAGCAGGGTCTTGTCGATGTTGATCGGCGCCTGGAGCAGCGAGGGCCAGCGCGGCGCGATCTGTTCGGCGTTGTGGGCCGCGAGCTGCGCCTTCATGGCAGCGACTCGCTCCGGGTGCTGGTCGGCGATGTTGTGCTGTTCGGTGGGATCGGTGGTGAGGTCGAACAGCCAGGTCGCTCCGGGCGGGTCGCTCAGCTGGAGCTTGAAGCCACCGGCCATCACCACCTGGTAAGAGCCGGTGCGCCAGAACAGACGATCGTGTGGTGCTTCGGTGCGCTCCCCGAGAACGTGCGGTACGAGGTCGACGCCGTCGATCTTGCGGTCTGAGGGCAGCGGTACTCCTGCTGCCGCCGCGGCGGTCGCGAAGATGTCGAAGCCGTGGACCGGTGCTGTGAATGTCTGTCCGGCCGGCAGCCGGGCGGGCCACTTGAGGAAGTAAGGGACGTGGATGCCGCCTTCGAAGAAGGTGATCTTCCAACCTCGGTAGGGGCGATTGACCTCGGGAATGCCGATGTAGGCGGGGGCGCCGTTGTCGGAAGTGAAGAACACCAGGGTGTTGTCTTCGAGACCGTTCTCGCGCAGCGCGTCGAGCACCCGGCCGACACTGCGGTCGAGCGAGCGCACCATCGCCGCGTAGACCCGCAGACGATGGTCCTGGATGTGCGACAGCGCGGCGTAGTCGCTGGCGAGAGCCTGGAGCGGCGAGTGCACCGCCCACTCGGCCAGGTAGAGAAAGAACGGACGGTCCTTGTTGGCCTCGATGACCGAGACCGCCTGATCGGTGTAGTAGTCGGTCAAGTAGCCTGCGGGCTCGAACACGGGGCCGCCGTTGAAGGACGCGGCGTAGTTCATCGCGCGCCACAGGAACTGATCGATCGGGTCGAAGTCCTGCTTCGAGTTGACGACTTCGGGATCGTCTTCCGGAAGATAGAGGCCGCTCGCCATCAACAAGCTCTCATCGAAGCCCTGGTCCTCTGGCGCCATGCCGCCGGTCTGGCCGAGGTGCCACTTGCCGATGTGGACGGTGTGGTAGTCGGCCTGCTTCAAGAGCTCGGCGAGGGTGATCTCGGACGGTGGCATCCCCATGTCTTCGAACGGAATCGCAGCGCCGCGCTTGTCGACGATGTTCTTCCTCAAGGTGCCGGGGCGAGCGTCGCCGAGGCGCGGCACGATCGAGACCATTCCCGCTGGAGTCGGCGTGAACTCGAAGCCGAAGCGAGTGCCGTAGCGACCGGTCATGATCGCCGCACGCGACGGCGCGCAGGTGCCGTTTGCCGCGTAGCCGTTCTGGAAGCTCACGCCCTGGTGGGCCAGCGAATCGATGTTCGGTGTCGGCACCGTGCCACCGGCAACGCCACCTCCCAGCCAGCTCAGATCGTTCCAGCCAAGGTCATCGGCGAGGATCACGACGATGTTGGGAGGGCGCCCTGACGGGGGCCGACCGCCGGGATCGCTGCCGCTTTCCCACGCGATCGGCTGGTTCGGCGCGACAGTCCCCAGCGCGCGCCGCTGGCGGACCTCGATGAGCTGGAGCAGGATCTGGAGCCGGTTCATCCAGGCGATCCCGGCGAGCACCAGCAGCACCGTCACGACACCGAGGATCCACTTCTTGCCCGTGCTCATCGGCTACTCCTTCTAGGCTCTCGGACGCTTCGGGTCCGGCTATTTGGGCGCCAGGTCGATCGTCTGGAAGCCAGGCATCAACACCGTCTCGATGTTGAGCTGGCCGGCGAGACCGGCCTCGCGGTGAACGGCGGCGGTACGCCAGACCTCCGAGGTCGACATCGCGACCATTGCGCCACGGTTCGGGTAGCAGGCGATCGCGACCTCGTCCCACAGTTCCTCGACCTGGCCCAGAGACAGATGGGTGACGTTGGCCGCGAACACCACGTGGCCGCCGTAGTCCTGGATGATCTTCAACACCGCTTGGCCGTAGAGCTGGTAGGCCTCTCGCCCCGAAAGAGTGGTCTCCCTGCCGTCTGAGTATTCGGCTCGCTGCTTGAACTTGAGCAGGTTCACCATGTAGACCGGTCCCTCGGGTCCCGGTTCTCTCATCGCGGCGAGCTGTCGAGGATCGCCCGGATAGACCTCGTTCGTGAACGTCGGCATCGTCGTCAGCTCCGCGATCTGGGCATGCCCCGTTCGTAGCCGTTGTAGTGGCTGGCGCGTCGAATGTAATCATGTCTGGCGATGGGTGTCATCATCCATCGCCGGGCGTGACCGGATCCGGCCATGCGCTGCTCGGGGCATCAGCCTCCGCGAGCTTTGCCCTCCGACGGAAACAACGGGAGACTTCGATGAGGATTCTGCGAACTCCGGACGGCCGGTTCGACCATCTGCCCGGGTTCCCCTACCAGCCGCACTACACCGAGGTCTCGAGCGGCGAGGAGGGAGCGCTGCGCATCCACCATGTCGACGAGGGGCCGAAGGACGGACCGATCGTCCTGTGCATGCACGGTCAGCCGACCTGGAGCTACCTCTACCGGCGCATGATTCCGATCCTGGTCGGCGACGGTCTGCGGGTGCTCGCTCCCGACCTCGTCGGCTTCGGTCGCTCCGACAAGCCCGCGGCCCGCGAGGACTACAGCTACGACCGCCAAGTCGAGTGGCTCAATCGCTGGTTGCGACAGAACGACGTTCAGGAGGCGACCCTCGTCGGGCAGGACTGGGGAGGCTTGATCGGTCTGCGGATGGTGGCCGAGAACCCGGAGCGATTCGCCCGGGTCGTCGCCGCGAACACCGGGCTGCCGCTGCCGATGAACGTGCCCGAGGAGCGCGCGCGAGGGGGTCCGACGTTTTCGCAGCGCCGCGACCCCGACGCCCACCCTGGCCGAGATGACCCAGGCGCTGATGAATCCGAATCCGGAGGCTCCCGAGCTCACCTTCGCCCATTGGCAGAAGTGGACCTGGGAGACCGACGACATCCCGGTGGGCAGGCTGGTGGCGGGAAGCGTGGCCGGCGGCGGTGGGGTCACTCTGTCCAACGAGGAGATTGCTGCTTACGACGCTCCGTTTCCCGATGCCTCCTACAAGATGGGTCCTCGCGCCATGCCCAGCCAGGTGCCGACATTGCCCGACGACCCTGCGCTTCCCAACCAGCGCGCCGCCTGGAAGGTGTTCAGCGAATGGCAGAAGCCGTTCCTCTGCGCGTTCACCGACAACGATCCGGTGACCGCGGGTCGCGACCAGGTTCTGAAGGACAGGATCCCGGGAGCCAAGTTCCAGCCGCACCAGACCATTTCCGGCGGCGGTCACTTTTTGCAGGAAGGACGCGGCGAAATCTTTGCCAGGATCATCTCGAGTTTCGTCCGCGGGTAGAGCGCACGCAACCTTCGAGACCTCATTCTCTGAGGGTAGCGGCCGACCTTGGGCGGCCGACGATCAAGCGAGCACCGCCGCCGATCCGGCCGGCAC
>JAQBHE010000374.1:0-5352 GCA_032128015.1 Holophagae bacterium | reverse complement strand
GTAGGCGCGTCCAGCCGATGAGGACGTGAGGGAGCTGGCGGCGCAGGCGCGGCTCGATCGCCAGGTAGGCGACGAGGGCGATCCGCAAAGAACAGCGCCGCGGAGAGACCACCGAACAGGTACACAACCTCCAACGGGGATGCCACGTGGTGCGAGCCCAGGGCCCAGGCGGTGGCATTCAGGAAGAAGATCGTCGCGGCGAGCCGGAGAGCGCCGGCGAGATCCGCCCGCCCGGCGCGCAGATTGCGGACGGCGAACGCCAGGGCCAGCGTCGTGAGAGCGATGAAGCAGAGCGCGAAGACGTCGACCCCCCGTCGATTGGGGCCTTCCCACTCGGCCGACATCCGGAAGCGCTCCAGGAAAGGAAACAAGCTCCGGAACGACACCGGCCTGCCGGCATGGGCGGCCGCTTCGAAGCGAGATGGCGGCTCGGAGGGATCTGACCACGGGCCTTCCCAGGGGCGGCGCTCGTCGGCGAAGGCCTGAGGGAGAGGCGTGGGCTCGACCTCGCGGAAGGAGTCTCGATCGACACCCGCCAGGTCGAGCAGGCCGGCGAGGTCGAAGTTCCCTCCCGCCGGCGCCTCGAAATCACGCTCCGGGGGTTCCACCAGCAGCTCGGCGAGGCGGCCGTCCGAGGTCAAGCCCACTCTCACCATCCCGGGCAGGAGATCGGGAGGGGGATCGTTGATGTTGTAGCTCGAGAGCCCGAACCAGTTGAGGCGCTCGATCGGGAAGGGGCTCTGCCGGCACCAGAAGGAGATCTGGAGCGCGGCGATTCCGGGGAAGTCTCCCTCGGCGCGATGCTCGGCGAGCCACTGGATGGCGCGCTGCTCGCGCCACAGGCCGTAGTCGAAGTCGACCGGCTCGTCGCGGTACCCCACCTCGCGCAGGATCTCGCGCGCTCGTTCCGCCAGTCGCTCCGGAAAGTGGGGCCACGACAGGGTGTTGAAGAGCTGCGCTCGCGGAAGGAGCAGGAGGACGAGCGCCAGCCCGAGCAGGAGGGCGCCGAGCCAGCTCCAGCCGGCGGCCGGCGAGAGCCCGCCCACGCCACCCCCGCGAGCCACCATCTGCGGCGACGGGGTCTGGCCCGCCGCGAGAGCGGCGGCGAGCGGATCGCCGCCCGGGAGAGCGGCGGCGACTTCGGCCGCCGACGCGGGCCGGTCGGCGGGCGCCGGCTCGAGACAGCGCAGCACGACCGCCTCGACCGCGGGGTCGAGCCACTCGAGGCGGTCCGAGGGGCGCGTCGGGGTCGAGCGCGAGTCCCGGTCGTGACCATCGGAGTCGAAGGCCCGGTGACCGGTGAAGATCTCGTAGAGGACGAGGCCCATGGAGTAGAGGTCGGAGCGTGCGGTGACCTCTTCGCCCGCGGCCTGCTCCGGCGCCATGTAGGCGGGAGTCCCGGATCGCACTTCGCCTCCGGCGACGGTGTCGGCCACGGCGGCGAGACCGAAGTCGGTGATGCGGGCCCGCCCCTCTTCGTCGATCATCACGTTCGCCGGCTTGAGATCGCGGTGCAAATGGCCGAGATCGTGGGCGGCTGCCAGCCCGGCGCACAGTTGTCGCGCCATGCGCAGGGCGCGTTCTGGCGGCAGCCGGCCGATGCGCCGCAGCAGCGACGCCAGGTCCTCGCCGAGGATGTACTCCATCGAGAAGAAGTGCTGCCCGTCGACCTCACCGACGTCGAACACCCGACAGATGTTGGGGTGGGAGATCTGTCGCGCGATGCGCATCTCGCCGCGGAAGCGTTCGAGCACGTCGGGATCGCTGCCGATCGCGGCGGGCAGGAACTTGAGCGCCACCGCCACCGAGAGAGTGAGATCGTCGGCGCGATAGACCTCCCCCATGCCGCCGCGACCGAGGAGCGAGACGATCCGGTAGCGCCCGCCGATCACCGTGCCGGGGGCGAAGTGACCGTCGTCGAGCGGGTGCGACGACGGCGAGGACGGAACTATATTCGCGGTGCCCCCAAGACGCGGATCTCCGTTGTCACTCCTCGTAGACGTCGCGCCGCTGCCCGATCTTGCCTGTGAGCACTACATCCGGCGGTTCGATCCGGTAGGTGGTCATCGCCACGCTTTACCGGTGGTGATGTTCGGGATGGGTTTGGTCGATCGGGCACCTTGCGGTCGCGGGGAAGCCGCTTGATGGAATGTTCCTCACCCCGGACAGTTCGTTGCATGCGTCAGATGTCGGTGAACCAGTTCCGAAGCAAGCTGAAGGATGCGGTCAAGGGAGTCGTTCAGGACATGAGACGCTCCGTGTGACCCGCCACATGGGATGAATCCGCGGCCGCAGTCGTTTGGAGCACGGCACGACCGAGCTCCCCGGAGGGAAAGGCCCACGGCCCCGCTACATTTGGTCCCCCGTGCTGTCGACGATTCGAAGCCCAGCTTCGAGGAAGCGGCGGAAGTCTGAGCTATTCGCCGTCGCGAACGAGGCGTCTGCGAGGATCGCCGTACTCGCGAGCATGCAGTCGATCAGGGATCCCCGGCGGCGTCCGGTGTCGTTGAAGAGCCGCGATGAAAGCGCAGCATGATCCTCGCTGAAAGCGACACGGCCCGGAACGATCGCCTTGGCGCTGTCGAGCTGACGGGCTTCGAGCGGGCCGCACAAGAACTCGGTCCACGCGAGAGTGCTCATCGCGAGCGGTTCGCCGGTGCGGAGCCAGACTCGAAGAGTCCGGTCCTCCGGCGAGCCCTGGACCAGTGCGCGAATCAGGAAGCTGGTGTCGAGGTGGATCACGGCTCGTGCTGCCGCGACGACGCAGAACGCTCCTTACGCACGCTGTTCTGCCACCGCGCTGCGGAATCGCGGTCGAGACGGAGTGACACCTGGAGCTGATCGAGGGCCGCGAGGGCCTCCGCGGCTCCGGACACCGTGTGGCCTGCCGCGAGGCGGATTGCGCGGCGCAACGCCTCGGACTTCGACACCCGCCATCGTTTGGCCATGGTCTCGAGGGTCTCGACCGCTTCGAGGTCGAGAGAGTAGGTCGATTTGATGCTAGTACGGGCCATAACTGCAAGAATATGGCCTTACTTTGTCGAACGCAATCCTCCAACGCCTACTCGAGATCGTGCGTTGGTCGAAACCCGACAGCGTTCAGGGGCGTTCCTTCGCCCCAGCGCTCTTCGGCGCTCGAAAGCTCGAGAGGAGATTGGCTACCGAGCATGCTCGGCTTCTGCCACGGCCTCAGCGGTTCCACCAGGGGCGATCGGAGAACGACCTCATGTCGATCTCGTGCGTCCATGCGGAGCGGTGTTGCTGGGAGATGTGGAAGTAGGTGTCTGCGACTTTTTCAGGGAGCAGCAGTCCGTCATGCTCCTTTCCTCGCGTCTCTCGCAGCTGTTGAAACCGCTCGGGGCCGAGCATCTTGCCCAAGGTGTCGGGGGCGTCGACGGAGCCGTCAATGATGATGTGAGCGACGTGGATGCCCTTGGGCGCGAACTCGGCGTTGAGGGTTTGGCAGAGCATGCGGCGCCCGCCCATGGCTGCGGCGTGCGAGTGCTGGCCGGCATTGCCACGCACCGCGGCGGTGGCCGAAGTCACCAAGAGGGTTCCCTTGCCCCGCTCTTGCATGCGCGGGCAGACGGCCGACGCCAGGCGGAAGAGGCCGAAGGTGGCGAGCTGCCAGCCCATCTCGAATGCTTTGTAGCTGGTGTCCACAAGGTTCCGTCTCCGATCTGCGCGCCCAAGTTGTAGACCGCAACGTCGATCGGACCGATCTCTTCCTCGACCTGAGCCACTCGATCCTCGATGCTGTCGGGCTTGATCGCGTTCATCAGGAAGCCGGAGGCGGACCCGCCCTCGCTCTCGATGCCCGACACGAGTGTCTTCAGGCCCTGCTCGTTGGAGCGCCGGCAGAGCACGGCGTGATAGCCCTCGCCTGCGAAGCGCTTTCCGACATTGCCGCCGATGCCCGCACCGGCACCGAGGACCAAACAGACTGGTCTCATGACGAGTGGAGCCTATCGTGGCGGGCGTGAGCGCGCTTTCTCGAAGATATCCGCCGCAACCTTTTCGCGATCAGCGTCCGTCCCCGGGCGGATCGTCGAGCGCAGGAGGCGCACCGCCAGCAGACTGAAGACCACGGCGGTGATCACGGAGATCGCCACCACGATCACCAGCGCCCGACCTTCGATGGCGGGCGCTCGATCGCTGGCCCGCAACGCCGCGAGGTTGGCCCCGAGGCTTCCCAGGTAGGCGTTGAGCAACGAGTAGGGGATGGCGCCGATCGCGGTCCCGATCGCGATGTCGCGAAGCCTCAGCCGGGTCCACGCCAAGACATAGCTGCTGAGCTTGAACGGGATCAGCGGCATCAGCCGGACCAGTACCACTGTCCGCCAGCCGTGGTGGTCGAGGCCCGAAGCGAAGCGCTCGAGTCGCGAATGCCGTTGGAAGGCCAAACGGCTGCGTTCGACCGAGTCCGCGGAACTGATACGGCGTGCCAACATCACGGCTCCCACCGAGCCCAGGACCTTGCCGGCGACCGAGACCAGGGTGCCCCAGGCGACCCCGAACAGCAGGCCGGCGGCGAGCGGAAACAGCATGCCGGGGAGCAGCAGCACGACCGCCATCGCGTGCAGGATGACGAAGGCCAGCGGCGCCGCCCATCCGAGGGCTTCGACCTGCGCGAGCAGGCGGACCAGCGCGGCCTCCGGCTCGGCGAGCAGCAGCAGCGGCACCAGCAACGCCGCGCCGATGACGAGCACGGCGGCGGCCCGCACGAGGGCGCGGCGTGGCCGCGCTTTGCGCTCCATGCTCGGGCGCCTCGGAGGCGGCTCGGTCAGCTCCGCCGAGCCTGCAAGCGGCGCTCGACGGCGTCGAGAACCAGGGGCGCGATCGCCACGCCGTCGAGATCGAAGATCTCGCGGATTCCGGTCGGGCTGGTGACGTTGATCTCGGTGAGGTAGCGACCGATGACATCGATGCCGACAAACACCAATCCGAGGTCGCGCAGGGTCGGTCCGACGGTCGAGCAGATCTCGAGGTCGCGCTCGCTGAGTGTGGTGGCGGCGGCGCTGCCGCCGGCGTGGAAGTTGGCGCGCGACTCGGTCGACAGCGGCACTCGCAGCACCGCGCCGACCGGCTCACCCTCGACCAGGATGATCCGTTTGTCACCGGTGCGGATCTCCGGGATGTAGCGTTGAGCCATCGTCCACTCGCTGCCGTGACGGGTGGACCCGTCGAGGATGGCGCGCGCGTTCTTGTCGCCCGGAGTGATATGGAACACGCCCTCGCCGCCGGCGCCGGCGAGCGGCTTGACGATCATCTCGCCGCCCAGCCGTTCACGGAATCGCGAGAGCTCGGCGATATCGCGAGTCACCAGGGTCTCGGGACACAGCTCCGGGAAAC
>JAQBHE010000373.1:0-3276 GCA_032128015.1 Holophagae bacterium | reverse complement strand
TTGCGGCAGCCGCCAGCTTGCCTCCAGCAGAATGTGGCGGACCCGCGGGTTGCCGTGTTTGGTGATGGCCCCGCGCTGGCGACTCCCGCCAGAGGAGTGCTCACTCGGCACGAGACCGGTGTAGCTGGCGATGTGCCGGCGGTTCTTGAACCGGTGCCAATCACCGATCTCCCGGTCGAGAATCTGGTGTTCGCCGACCCCACGCTCACCTTCGCAATGAACATCGATGCCGGCGGGCAACAGCTGGCGTTGCAGTTCAGCGGCAAGATCGAAGGAGACGCGCTCACCGGGACCTTCACCAGCGTCTTCGGCGACATCCCGGTCACCGGCACCCGCGCCCCGTAGCGAGCAGCCGCGGTCGCGAGCCAGCCGCTTCCCGTTCCCAGACGGCCAGCGGCGCTCGCGCCCCGGCGGCTCCATCCGGGCCACCGCCCGGTCTCCGCCCGACCACCCGCCAACCCCGGGTCCCGCCGTTGCTGAACAAGATCTGGGGCGGCTTCTTCTTCGTCGCCTTCGCCGCCGCGATCGGCCGCTATCTGCTGGCCGGCGATCACGCGGTATGGGGCGAGATCGTCGGCGCGATCTTCGAGATGGCGAAGACCGGGTTCGAGATCTCGCTCGGCCTCACCGGCGTGATGTGCCTGTGGCTGGGAGTGATGCGGATCGGCGAGCGCAGCGGCGCGGTCGACCTGCTAGCCAAGCTGTTTGGGCCGCTCCTCCGTCGTTTGTTTCCCGGGGTTCCGGCCGGCCACCCCGCGATGGGCGCGATGGTGATGAACATGGCCGCCAACATGCTGGGACTCGACAACGCCGCGACGCCGCTGGGCCTCAAAGCGATGAAGGAGCTGCAGACCCTGAACCCCGAGCCCGATCGCGCCACCGACGACCAGATCCTGTTCCTGGTGCTCAACACCTCGGCGGTGACCGTGATCCCGGCGACCATCTTCGTCTACCGCGCCCAGCTCGGCGCCGCCGATCCGACCGATGTCTTTCTGCCGATCCTGGTCGCCACGTTCTGCAGCACCCTGGTGGGCCTGCTGGTCACCGCCACGGTCCAGCGGCTGCGGCTGTGGGACCCGGTGGTGCTCGGCTACCTCGGGGCGATGACCGCGCTGGTCACCGGTCTGGTGGTGTATTTCTCGAGCCTCGAGCGCGCAGCGATGGAGCTGCAGTCGTCGGTGCTGTCGAACTTCGTGATCTTCGGGGTGATCATCGGCTTCCTGACCCTGGCCGCGATTCGCCGCCAGCCGCTCTACGAGTCGTTCGTCGAGGGCGCCAAGGACGGCTTTCAGGTGGCAATCGCGATCGTTCCCTACCTGGTGGCGATGTTGGTGGCCATCGCCGCGCTGCGCGCGAGCGGCGCCCTCGATCTGTTCCTCGACGGAGTTCGCTGGGTTGCAGCCGGTCTCGGCGCCGACACCCGGTGGGTCGACGGCTTGCCCACGGCCTTGATGCGTCCGCTGTCAGGAAGCGGCGCCCGCGGCTTAGCGATCGAGGCGATGGAAGCCCACGGCGCCGACTCCTTCGCCGGTCGCCTGTCGAGCATCATCCTCGGCAGCACCGAAACCACGTTCTACGTGCTGGCGGTGTACTTCGGCTCGATCGGCATCCGCCGAACTCGCCACGCGGTCGCTTGCGGCCTCGCCGCCGACGCCGCCGGGATCATCGCCGCGATCCTGGTCTGCTACCTGTTCTTCGGCTGAGTCCGTTCGTCGGCTGGTTCGCCGGTTCGCCGGTTCAGCCTTCGGTGAGGAAACCGCTCGGAAGCGGCGCAAACGAAAAGGGCCCGCTCCGAAGAGCGGGCCCACATCGACTGCCTGTCGTCCAGGCGTCAGCGGGTACCCGAGAACCCGCTGACGTCAGGCCTTCAGGCCGCTACTACCAGCGATCGCGGCGCTGGTAGCCACCGCCACCACCGCCGTCACCGCCCCCGCCGCCTTCGCGCCGCGGACGGGCCTCGTTGACCTTGAGGGTGCGGCCATTGAAGTCCTTGTTGTCAAGTGCTTTGATGGCCTTGTCGGCACCATCGGAGTCCATTTCCACAAAGCCGAAGCCGCGTGGCCGACCGGTTTCGCGGTCGGTGATCAGGCTGACGCTGTCAACGGAGCCGTACTCAGAAAAAAGTCCATTCAGTTCGGCTTCGGTTGCGGAGAAGGGCAGATTGCCCACATAGATCTTCTTGCTCATTTTCGCTTTTGGTTCTTTCTTGGTGGCCGCTGCTTGCGCAGCAAGCCTTTCATCGACTCGATTCCGAACACCGGAATCTTCAAACGGGAGCTGGCTAACCTGACGGTTGGGGAATGCGCTGACTTCGGGAAGGTCTCGGGTACTTCGGTCGGTAGCGCGCCTCGATCCTCGGGCACACTTGGCTCTCGCGATCCCAAGTATAGGGCAATCGCACGGCCAATGTCCACAAATTTCAAGCACTTATCGCGATCGCCGACGGGGGACCGGGGACCCTTGATAGGGTCTCGACCCGCAATCGCGACCCACAGCAACCAACGCAGGAGGTAAGTCAAGCCATGGCCTGGGACTTCGAAACCGATCCGGACTTTCAAGACAAGCTCGATTGGGTCGACGACTTCGTGACCCGCGAGGTGGAGCCGCTCGCCTTCGTGCTCGGCAGCCCTTACGACCTCGCGTGCCCGAAGCGCCAGCGACTGATCCCGCCGCTTCAGGCCGAGGTCAAGAAACGCGGCCTGTGGGCCTGCCATCTCGGTCCCGAGCTCGGAGGCCAGGGCTACGGCCAGGTGAAGCTGGCGCTGATGAACGAGATCCTGGGGCGAGCACCCCACGCCCCGACCGTCTTCGGCTGCCAGGCGCCGGACTCCGGGAACGCCGAGATCCTCGCCCACTACGGCACCGAGGAGCAGAAGCGGCGCTGGCTCAAGCCACTGCTCGACAACCAGATCGTCTCGGCCTACTCGATGACCGAGCCCCACGGCGGCGCCGACCCCAAGGTCTTCCGTTGCCAGGCGGTGCAAGACGGCGACGAATGGGTGATCAACGGCGAGAAGTGGTTCTCCTCGAACGCCCGCTACGCCTCGTTCTTGATCGTCATGGTGGTCACCAACCCCGAAGCGCCGGCATACAGCCGGATGTCGATGTTCATCGTGCCGCGGGACACTCCCGGGGTCGAACTGGTGCGTAACGTCGGGGTCGGACCGCACGACGACGACGGCGCCCACGGCTACATGCGCTACACCGACGTCCGGGTGCCGGCCGACCAGCTGTTGGGGGCGCCGGGGCAGGGGTTTGTGGTCGCCCAGACCCGCC
>JAQBHE010000372.1:0-8238 GCA_032128015.1 Holophagae bacterium | reverse complement strand
CCCCGGCGGGCAGCCCGCGGGAAGGCAGGTGGACGCCGTCGAGTGCGCAGACGAGGGCGACATCCGGGCGGTCGTTGACCAGCAGTGCTCCCGAGAACCGCGCGCGGGCCGCGGTGCAGAGATCGAACAGATCGCGGTCGTCGACCTGCTTTTCTCGAATCTGCAGACCGACCCCGGGGACGGTAGCAACCATCTCGACCCAGGCGAAGAACCGCGACCGAGCCTCGAGATCCTTGGGATCTGCTCCGACCGCGCCAGAGCTGATCGCCAGCAGCCTAGGCGGCGGTACCTTCACCCGCGTGCCCACCCTCGGGGCCACCCTCGCGCCGCCGGCCTCGGAACAGGGTGCGCAGGTCATGCGCACCCCACACCAGATGAATCAGACCGAAACCGGTGATCGCCCCGCGCGCGACCGGCAGCGTCAGGACCGCTCGCAACGAGGGAACCGGGAACGTCGTCAGCAGCGATTGCCAGCCTTCTCGCCACGGTAGAAGGGTCAGGAACACCCCCGCCTCGATGCAGTAGAGCACGAACAGCAGGTGCAGGGCACTCCGGCCAAAGCTTCGCCAACCCACCCGCGGCACTGTACCAGCGGCCCCAGGAACCCTTGAGCGGCCAAACTTGACTTCCCGCGGACCGCCGGAGCCGGCGGAGTGCGAGCTCGAATACTCGGACAGGCCTTGGCCTACAGGCTCAGCTCAGGCGCGACCGCCGTCCTCGTCGGGAGGCGGACTCCGGCGCGGCGCCTGCGGCGCCGGGGCGCGGACCGCAGCCGGCCGGGTCGAGCGTGGCTCGGACCGTGGTGCCGGGGCACGGACCGCAGCCGGCCGGGTCGAGCGTGGCTCGGATCGTGGTGCCGGGGCGCGGACCGCGGGTGGCGGAGTCGAGCGTGGCTCGGATCGCGGCGCCGGGGCACGGACCGTGGCCGGCGGAGTAGAGCGCGGCTCATACCGTGGCGCCGGAGCACGCACCGCGGCCGGCGGGGTGGAGCGCGGCTCGGATCGCGGTGCCGGGGCGCGGACCGTCGCCGGCGGGGTCGAGCGTGGCTCGGATCGCGGTGCCGGGGCACGGACCGCGGCCGGTGGGGTCGAGCGCGGCTCGGGTCGTGGTGCGGGGGCGCGGACGGTCGCCGGCGGGGTCGAGCGTGGTTCGGGACGCGGCGCCGGGGCACGGACGGTCGCCGGCGGGGTCGAGCGTGGTTCGGGACGCGGCGCGGGGGCACGGACCGTGGTCGGCACCCTTGGTGCTGGGTCGCGCCCACGGATGCCATCGAGTACCCGTCGAGCGGGGGCTTCCCGTCGCGCCTCAGGCGCAGCCGGGCTCGAAGATCGCGGACTGACCGCCGGGTCGCGGTCGGCGCCGCCTACGCCACGCACCACCGCTGGTCGATCGGAAAGGCGCGTGGGCGAGCCCGAGACACCGCGCACCTCGCCGGGAACTCGGGGTCGGTCTCCGCCGCGGGGGAGGATCGGATCCACCGAGCTCAAGGTGGTTCCGGGGCGGCCGTCGCGCGCTAGCACTTCGCGTTGGATGGGCGCGGTCAACTCACCGCGACGGACGATCTCGGTGACGTCCGGCATCTGTCCGCCGGGGTGGCTGTCACGCCAACGACGCTCGAGCACTTCCCGGGTGCGGCGAGGATCGCGAATGTGGTCGCGGTCGAGACCCCGGGTATCGGTGGTCAAGATTCCGGACTCGAGCCGGCCACGGTTCCGCAGCTCGTGGCCGTACTGGTAGTAGCGGTGAGGACGCCGGTACCCGAAGTACGAGATCGGGCAGAAGTTCCAGTACGAGTAGAGATCGAAGCCACCACCGGCGAACCCGAAGACGCCGTCGCGGAAGCCGTATCCGGGATAGTAGCGGTCGTAGTAGCGACCGTAGTAGCCGGCCGGCACCCAGCCGACATAGCTCGGACCCCAGTACCAAAACACGTGCCCGGGTGCGAACGTGTAACCCGGGTACCAAAGCCAACCGAAGCGATCGTGGTGATCCCAAGACCCGTAGTGGTAGGTGACCGGCGACCAAGAATCGTAGGAGACCCAGTACTGGCCCCCGCGGGTGGTCGCCCAGCGGCCATTCCAGTACGGACGCCATTCGGTCGCGACCCGCGGCCGCCACGCTCGCCCCGAGTCGACATCCACCCAATCGCCGTGCTCGACCAGCTGGGCGGTCTCTTGGAGCGGCTCGCTCAGTTGGCTGTCGCTGGCCCGCGCCATTGCGGTTTCCTGATCCACCGACCACTGCTCGAGGGCGGTGAAGGCGCCGGCCACCCGCACCCGCGAGCGCGCGAGGTCGTCGCCTTCCACCTCGATCTCCTCGCCCGCGCGCACCACCGAAGACCCTTGCTGGTCAACCACTTCGGCGAAGCCCTGACGGACGATCACCCGGGTCCATTCGCGCGCCGCCGCTTCGATGACGTAGACGCCGCGGTCCTGGAAGTAGATCCGAGCGTTCTGGGTATCGACCACGGGCAACCCGGGAGCGTCCCAGTAGTCGCCCACCGCGACCACGATCTGGCCCTGCACGAGGTTGATCTGCGAAGCATCGGCATCGGCATCGGTGTCGGGGGATCGCGCGATGGCGCGCAGCAAGACCTCGGTATCGCCGTCCAGGCTGAGCTGGGTGCCATCCGACAACAACACGTCGACTCGGCCCGCGGGCTCGACCGACAGACGATCCCCGGTCAGCACCGGGTGGTTGGCTTCGACTTCGGCGCGCGCCTCGGAATCCGCGGCTACCAGCGTCGCCTGGCCCTCGATCGCGCGGATCCGGCTGTACTGACTCTCGCTCTTGCTGCCGCTCTGGCTCCCGCTCTGGGCGAGAACCGACGTCGCCGCGAGGACGGCTGGCAACCCAACCACGAGGCCGACGATGAGCGACCGAATCGAAAGCTGAAGGGTAGCCCGCTGAGAAAAGGAACGCAGCGTGTGCGGATGGTGGCTGGTCTGTTTCATGAGCGTCTCTCCCGATCGTGAGCCGGGCTCGGTTCGCCGCGGTGGTGCGGGCTCCCGAAGCCCGATATCAGCTACTGACCCGTGCAAGCTGCGGGCCAACGCGAAAAGGACGACACCGAGCGCTCGGACAGCGCGGATGGAATCATAGTACTCACGCGTTTCCGCGGTTTCTGCGGCGAGGCGTCCCCGAATCGCGTCACACCGTCCACGATCGCCGACACCGGCGAGCGCCCCGTCAGTGCCTCGCACGAGATTTTGTTCGAGCTTGGTATTAGGGGGGAAGGCGCCGGCGCTTCCTTGACGCTTCATGACACCGGTTGCTAGCCTCCCTCTGGGGCGGCGATGGCAAAAGACTGGTTCAAACGCACGCCTCGCCAGGCTCCTGAGGCCCCGACCATCGAGGAGCTCATCGTTCTCGAGCGCTTCGCCGAGGCCGAGCAGCAACTGCTCGCTCGGCTTCGGGGAAGCAGTCAGGACACGCACGCCCGGCTCCGATTGGCCGAGGTCTTGGTCCAGCTGGGCCGGGGCGCCGAGGCTCTGGAAGAGTACCTCCGGGTGGTCGATCAGTACAGCCAGGACGGTTTTCAGGACAAGGCCGCGGCGCTGCTCCAGCGAGCCGCGAAACTGGATCCCACGAACCAGAGCGTTACCTTCCGCCTGGCTCGAATCTCAGAAGCTCGAGACCTCGAGTACACGCGCCGGATCGCGGTCGAGGCGCTCAGGGAGGCCAGCCGCACGGATAGTGGACGGTTCTCCACTGCTGCCATCGAGCTCGAGCAGATCTGGGATCGCCTGGCCAAGACGGAGCTCGTCAAACTGCTGCCCGCCGAACAGGTCAAGCGCCTGCTCAGCCATGTCGAGATCCAACGACTCCCTCAAGGCCATCAACTGGCGCGTGCCGGCGAGGATCGCGCCGAGCTCTTCCTGATCTGCGGCGGCGAGATCACAGCGAGCGTCAGCC
The DNA here is from genome assembly GCA_032128015.1 of Holophagae bacterium. GTDB lineage: Bacteria > Acidobacteriota > Thermoanaerobaculia > Multivoradales > Multivoraceae > JAQBHE01. The sequence goes on along the minus strand of JAQBHE010000372.1, from coordinate 4,323 downwards.
AAGGCAGCCGGCGAATCATGCTCCGCACCTTCGCCACCGGCCACATCGTCGGCGACTCGACCCTCTTCGAGCACCAGAAGTGGGGCGCTGACTTCGAGGCCACCAAGCCGTCGGGCGCCCTCAAGCTCACTCGGCAGGGCCTCGAAGGAGCGCTGCTCGGCAACCCCGACCCGCGCCGCTTGCTCGACGCCTTGCGCCAGCAGCGCAACGACCGGGAGTTGGCTCAAGCGATCGGCAAGCTGACCGCGGGAGCGTGAGTTGGCGACGCTGTCGATCCGGACCTACCCGGACGCGGTGTTGCGCGCCCGCTGCCACGAGATCGAGGACTTCGGAGCCGACCTCGAGCGTCTGGCGGCGGACATGATCGAAACGATGTACGCAGCGCCCGGAATCGGTCTCGCGGCGTCTCAGGTGGGGGTGGAGAAGCGCCTTGCGGTCGTCGACCTCAGTTGCGGCGAGAACCCCGACGAGCTGATCGTGCTGGTCAACCCGGTAGTCGCAGCCACCGAGGGCAGCGATGTCGATTCCGAGGGCTGCTTGTCGCTGCCCGACTTCAAGGACAAAGTGGAGCGGCCGGAGAGCATCCGGGTGCGAGCCCAAGATCTCGGCGGCGCGCCTTTCGAGCTCGACGCTGGCGGCTTGCTGGCGCGCGCCATCCAGCACGAGATCGACCACCTCGACGGGATCTTGTTCGTCGACCGGTTGTCGGGCCTGCGTCGCCAGCGGGCGCGGCGCTACCTGAGACGCTTGGAAGCCGAGCTCGTGGATCCGTGAGATGCGGCGCCCGCCCAAGCTCCGGCCCGGCGACTTCGGGCTCCGGCCCGACGACTTCGGGCTTCGGCTGTGCAACCTCGCGATCGTGTCTCTGCTGGTGATCACTGTCTGCAGCAGTTGTGGCGGCGGGGGCTCGGGATCACCGACCGCCCCACCGGCGCCGGTGCCGCCACCCACCCCGGCGTTCCGAGTCCAGTACTCCGGTTCCGGTGCGCCGGGCGCCGACAGCCTGTCGTGGCGACAGCAGGCCACCGAGCTGCCAGGCCTGCTGCGCATCGAGCTACGAGCGACCGACGTGCACAACCTCTACGGCGTGGCTTTCGACTTGCTCTACCCCAACCAGCTCATGCGCTTCGAGCGCGCGGAGGAGGGAACCGTGCTCGACGGCGGCGGCGCCTCCTCGACCTCTTTCCTGCTGGCCCGGCCGCAGGATGGGGTATTGGTGATCGGCCTCACGCGGCTCGGCAGCCAGGGCGGGTTTGACGGCTCGGGCGCCCTGCTGGTGCTCGAGCTGTCGGCGCTTCGGGCCGGCACCGGCACCCTCGAGTTCGACGCCCAACGCGCGATCGCCGCCGACGGCCGCGCGCTGCCCGCGGTACGTTGGATCGACGGTTCGCTGACCGTGGAATGAGCGTGGCATGAGCGTGGCAATCAGCGTCTCGGTCGACTCCCGTCCACCGCTGCGCTTCTTCAACACCCTGGGCCGTCGGCTCGAGACCTTCGAGCCGCTGGAAGCGGGTCAGGTTCGCATGTACACCTGCGGGCCGACCGTCTACGCGGCGCCCCACATTGGCAACCTCCGCACCTTCCTGTTCGAGGACTTGCTGCGCCGGACCTTGCGCTGGTTCGGGTATCGAGTCGAGCAGGCGATGAACCTCACCGACGTCGAAGACAAGATCATCGCGGCGGCGCAGCGCCAAGGCGTCGACATCGCCACCTACACCGATCCTCACATCGCGGCGTTCTTCTGCGACCTCGGCGAGCTCGCAATCGAGCCGGCCGAGCACTACCCGCGCGCCACCGATCACGTTGCGGACATGATCGCGATGATCGAAGCTCTGGTCGGTCGCGACTGCGCGTACCAGGCCGACGGATCGGTGTACTTCCGGATCGGTTCGTTCGCCGAATACGGCCGGCTGTCCGGGGTCGACCTCACCCAGGCCCGTCGCGGCGAGCGCGTCGCCGACGACGAGTACGGCAAAGACGACGCCCGTGATTTCGTCCTCTGGAAAGCGGCCAAGCCCGGCGAGCCTAGTTGGAGCTCGCCGTTCGGTCCCGGACGTCCCGGCTGGCACATCGAATGCTCGGCGATGAGCAAGGCGCTGCTCGGCGAGACCTTCGACATCCACTGCGGCGGCGTCGACAACATTTTCCCCCATCACGAGAACGAACTGGCCCAGAGCGAGTGCGCGAACGGAACCCCGTTCGTGCGCTACTGGCTGCACGCCGAGCACCTGCTGGTGGACGGCGAGAAGATGTCGAAGTCGCTGGGCAACCAGTACACCCGCTCCGACCTGGTGGCGCGCGGCATCGCGCCGCGGGCGCTGCGCTACCTGTTGCTGTCGGTCCACTACCGCCACCAGCTCAACTTCACGTTCGATTCCGCCGCCACCGCCAGCGCCGCCCTCGAGCGCCTCGACCAGATGCGTTATCGGCTCGACAACGCTCGGACGCTCGATACCACCACCGCCGACGACCTGGTCGAGGCCGGCCGCCGTTTCGAGCAGCACTTCGCGACCGCGCTGGCCGACGATTTGAACGTGTCCGGGGCCCTCGGCGCCCTGTTCTCGTTCTCGCACGAGGTCAACCGCCGAGTCGACCAGGGAGTGACCGTCGCCGAGCGCGCCGCCGTCGTGGCCACGCTCGAGAGCGCCGACCGAGTGCTCGGAGTGCTCGACGCCGGCGCTTGGCGGCAGCGCGAGGCGCCCGGCGGCGGTCCGGGAGTGGGCGACGACGAGGTCGAAGCGCTGGTCGCCGAGCGCACCGCGGCCCGCGGTCGTCGCGATTTTGCCGAAGCGGATCGAATCCGCGATCGACTCGCCGAGCTCGGGATCACCCTCGAGGATGGTCCCACGGGCACCCGCTGGCGGCGGTCTTGAGGCGATCGTGAAGATCGCGGACGGTCTTCGTCGTTGGTCGCTGCTCGGCTCGACCCGCGAGCGCGGGGCGGCTGCCGAGCGGGCCGCGGCTCGACACTTGAAGAAGCTCGGCTACCTCATCCTCGAGACCAACCACCGCAACATCGGTGGAGAGATCGACCTGGTGGCGCGCGACGCCGACACCCTGTGCTTCGTCGAGGTCAAGGCGCGGGCCCGGCTCGACTTCGGCGGCGCGGTGACCGCGGTCGACCGTCGCAAGCAAGACCGGCTGCGGCGCGCCGCCCAGATGTACCTCGAGCGCCATCCCCACGCCGGCCCCTGCCGCTTCGACATCGTGGCGCTGGATCGTTCCCACGGCGAGTGGCGGATCGACGTCTACCGCGACGCCTTCTGAGCCGCTCGGGAGCTGGCACCGGGCAGCCAGCCGCCTTGACAGTCCCCGGCCCGGCCACTATCGTCCGGGCCGCGAGCGGGAATAGCTCAGTGGTAGAGCACAACCTTGCCAAGGTTGGGGTCGCGGGTTCGAATCCCGTTTCCCGCTCCAACTCGCGCCCGGTCGAGACGGCCGACTGGCGACGGGGTGCGGACGGCCCAAGATCGGGCGGCGAGGATTCGGCGACGTAGCCAAGTGGTAAGGCGAGGGTCTGCAAAACCCTTATACGCCGGTTCGAATCCGGCCGTCGCCTCCAACTCGCCCCGCTGGGAGCGGGATCGTACGGGACGGCAGAACAGCTCCTGCGGTCCGCGCTGCTCGCCACCCGAGCTGACTCTGGCAGTGCTTACCGCTCACGACAGAGGCTTGATCGAGAACAACGCTTGGAGCGCCGAGCACGACTTCGAGGTTCACGGTCTCTACCAGGGAGAGCCCTTTCTCATCGGCGGGGTGCTCTGCTTCTTCGATGGCGAGAACCTCTTTCTGTGCGGTCGTGCCCTGCCCCGGGCTCACCGCGATCTGCGGCAAGCCTTGAACCAGCTGATCACCGACTGGCAGCCGACGCGTCCACGCCGAATCAGCTGTTGGGGCGACACCCTGCCGTCGGACGAGGTGCTACGTGACCGTGACTACTCCATGCTCTACGAGCAGTCTGCCAACCCCGACAACGACGAGCTCGTGCTCGACTACGTCTCCCCAGATGCGACGAGCCGACTCGAGAAGAGACGAGCCGAGGCGCTAGCTCGAACCAGACGTTACTCTCGCGTTTTGTGCGAGGGAGCAGGTCTCTCTTGGCAGGAGCTCCGGCTCATCCAGGGCTTCGTATGCGCGATGGGGAACGACCTGGACTCGGTCGACCTCAGTTACTACCTGACGGTGCCGCAGTTCCTCGCGGCCGGCCCGCCGGATCGCGTGGTTCATGCGCGGTTGGAGGTGGAAGGCAAGATCGAGGGGTTTGCTTTCGCGCGGCTGCTGAGCCACGAGTTCGCAGTGTTTCATATCGCGATTTGGAACCGC
>JAQBHE010000371.1:0-15292 GCA_032128015.1 Holophagae bacterium | reverse complement strand
CGGGGTATGGCGGAGAGGGAGGGATTCGAACCCTCGGTCCGGTTAACCCGGACAACTGCTTAGCAGGCAGCCCTGATCGACCACTCCAGCACCTCTCCGCAGAGCGCGATTCACGCGCGGTCGACCGTGAAGTATACGCGTTCCGGTCGCGATCTCGCGGCCCTCTGGTTTCCTCGACGGGGGCCTGAGCCCGCTAGGTACCTTCTGTGCTGGGTACCTTCTCTGCTGGAACCTGTTGCCCGTGAGTCGAGTTTCCCAAGAGCGCGGGCGGCCGAGTGAGAGCAGCAGTCTTGGACCCGAAGTAGATTCACGTCCCCGCTCTCGTTCCAGGTCCAAGACTGCCAACGAGGTTCCGGGCACGCGCCGCTGGCGCGTGCCCGGAACCTCGCTAGACTCAGCGCCTGCCCGACGACGCCGTTCACCCTCCTCACCGTCCGCTTCCCTGGGTCTCTGTATGACCGAATTCCAACCCTCGTCCGACGACCGGGTGGCGATCGACACCTTGCGTTTCCTCGCGGTCGACATGGTCGAGCGCGCGCGCTCCGGTCATCCCGGGGCGCCGATGGGCCAGGCAGCGATGGCGTACTTGTTGTGGAGTCGCCACCTGCGCTTCGACCCCCAGGCGCCCGATTGGCCGAATCGCGACCGTTTCGTGCTGTCGTGCGGACACGCGTCGGCGTTGCTCTACGGCTTGCTTCATCTGGCCGGCTACGACCTCTCGCTCGACGAGCTCGCGCGCTTCCGGCAACTCGGCTCCAAGACCCCGGGTCATCCCGAGCGCGGACACGCGCCGGGGGTTGAAACCACCACCGGTCCGCTCGGCCAGGGCCTCGGCAACGCGGTCGGCATGGCGATCGCCGAGCGCCTGCTCGCCGTGCGTTTCAACCACTCGAGCCACACCCTGTTCGACTATCGGGTGTGGGTGTTCGCGAGCGACGGCGACCTGATGGAGGGCGTGGCTTCCGAAGCCTCGTCGCTTGCCGGTCACCTTCGTCTCGGCCGACTGTGCGTGCTCTACGACGACAACCAAATCACCATCGACGGTAACACCGACCTCGCCTTCAGCGAGGACGTCTTGGGGCGCTACGCCGCCTACGGCTGGCACACCGAGCGAGTGGCTGACGGTAACGACCTCAAAGCCATCGACCGGGCGATCCAGAGAGCGCGCGCCGACGAGCGACCGTCGCTGATCGCGGTGCGCACCCACATCGGCTTCGGCAGCCCGAACAAGCAGGACACCGCCGATTCCCATGGCTCTCCGCTGGGCAAGGACGAAGTGCGCCGGACCAAAGAGGCGCTCGGCTGGCCGCTCGAGCCCGAGCTCCGCGTCCCAGACGAAGCACGCCGTGCCTTCGCCGCGACAGCACAGCGCGGACGCGAAGCTCACTCCGCCTGGCGGGCGATGCGCGAGCGTTGGAGCCGAGAGTTCCCCGAGCTCGCCGCCGAGCTCGCAAGGCGCGAGCGTGGCGATCTCCCGACCGGTTTCGACGCGGCGCTCCCGGCGTTCCCACCGGGCAAAGCACTGGCCACCCGCCAGGCCTCGGGCGTTGTGCTCGAAGCGATCGGTGGACTGCTGCCCGAGCTGGCCGGCGGCTCGGCCGACCTCACTGGCTCCAACAACACCCAGCTCCAAGACGAGCCCGATTTCACCGCCAGCCGGGCGGCCCGTCATCTCCGCTTCGGCGTGCGCGAGCACGGCATGGCGGCGATCATGAACGGCCTCGCGCTCTGTGGCCTGCGACCGTACGGCGGCACCTTCCTCATCTTCTCGGACTACCTGCGACCGGCACTGCGTCTGGCGGCGCTGATGGGCCTGCCGGTGATCTACGTCTTCACCCACGACTCGATCTTCCTCGGCGAGGACGGGCCCACCCACCAACCGATCTCCCAGCTCGCGGCGCTGCGCGCGATCCCGGGAATGGTCGTGCTGCGCCCCGCCGACGCCAACGAGACCGCGGCAGCTTGGAGGATCGCGCTCGAGCGCCGCGACGGACCAACCGCGCTCGTGCTGACTCGCCAGAAGCTGCCGGTGCTCGAGGAGATCGCTCGGCAAGCGCGCACCGCGGTCGTCTTGGGCGGCTATGTCTTGCGCCAAACCGCGGCGCCCCAGGTGGTGTTGATCGCCACCGGCTCAGAAGTCGCTCTCGCGATGGACTCCGAGCGCGAGCTCGGCGCGCGCGGCATCGCGGCCCGCGTTGTCAGCCTGCCGTCGTGGGAGCTGTTCGCGAAGCAGTCGCGCTCCTATCGCGAAGAAGTCCTCGGCCCGCCCGGCACTCCTCGTCTCGCGATCGAGGCGGCATCGCCGTTCGGTTGGGAGCGCTGGGTGGGTGAGCGTGGAGCGGTCCTCGGCATCGAGCGCTTCGGCGCCTCGGCGCCCTACGAGGACCTCGCCCGTGAGTTCGGCTTCACCGTCGACGAAGTCGTACGCCGGGTCGAGGCGCTGCTTTCCCGCGGCTGAGCTGGACTCGAGCTGCGCTCGCCCACCGGCCTCGTTGCCTGACACTCGATGATCAGAAGACCTAAGCGATCAAGATCATGAGTAGCCCGTCGGACTTCGCCTCTTCGCCGACGACTACGACCCGCCGCCTTTGACCGCCACCGCGGTCACCGCGCGGTAGATGTACTCGACGAACTGACCCAGCGCCTCGACACCGATGCGCTCGTCGTTGCCGTGCGCACGGATCTCGCCGCCTTCGGTCGGAGGACCGATGCCGTACGCCTGGACGCCGCGGGCGCGCAGCTGCGCCGAATCGGTGGCGGCGGTGAGCATGAACGGCAGGGTCACCGCCTTCGGGAACAGCTCGCGCTGGGCCTTCTCGAGCGCCAGGAACAGAGCGTTGTCGAGGCGCGACGGCGGGGTGAGCGGCCGGCCGCGGGCCGGCGGACGCACGATCTCGACCAGCGGATCGTCGACCAGTCGTTCCAGGGTGTCGGCGAGACCTTCGATGTCCTCATCGGGCAGAGCGCGGATATCCAGGGTCGCCTCGGCCTCGGCGGGGATGACGTTGCTACGAAATCCGCCTTTCATGATGTTGGGCGAGATGGTAGTGCGCAGCAACGAGTTCGACAGGATGTCGGTTGTGCGCAGCTTCTCCTGCACCAGCGCACCGATGTCCGGGTCGTCGAGGTGGGTGTAGAGGAACGCCAGCTCCGGCGGGCTGATCGCGGCCAGACGTTGGAAGTATGTGCCGGTGGTCTCGTTGAGCCGCATCGGCGGCTGGTACGCGCCGATCTTGGCGACCGCCGCCGCCAGGTGCACCACCGGGTTGTCGGGTCGCGGGATCGAGCCGTGGCCGGAGGTGCCGCGGGCAATAACGCGCATCCCCCGCGGCACTTTCTCGGTGGTCGCCACCATCACCGCACCGACGACGCCGCCTTGGGCGCGCATGCCGCCGCCCTCGTTGAGCGCGATCTCGCAGTCGATGGCGTCCCAGTGCTGTTCGACCATGAAGTCGATGCCGACCGTGGTGGTGCCTTCTTCCCCCGCCTCGGCAAGCAGGATGACGTCGCGGTCGAGCTCGAGGCCCTGGCGCTTGAGCAGTCGCATGACCTCGACGATCGCCGCCAACATGCCTTTGTCGTCGGTGGCGCCGCGCCCGTAGACATAGCCGTCGGCGATCTCGGCGGCGAACGGATCAACACTCCACTTGTCGCGCTCGACCCCGACCACGTCGCTGTGCGCCATCAGCAAGATCGGCCGCTTGCTGCCGTTGCCAGAGAGGCGCGCGACCAGGTTGCCGCGGCTCGGCTCGAGCGCGTAGATCTGAGAATCGATGGCATCGGCGGCCAGCGTCTTGGCCAGCAGCGTCGCGACCGCGGTCTCGTTCCCCGGCGGGTTGCTGGAGTCGACGCGGATCAGCGCCTGGAGCGTCGCCACCGCCTCGTCGCGCGCCGCGGCGAAGTCCGGTGGACTGGCCGCCGGGAGTCGGGCCGCCGCGATCGCGCCGAACAGTAGCGTCGCGAGCAGGTAGAGAGCCGGCTGCCGATCGGCGCGTCGTTGGTTCTGCATGGCTCGCGTCCTCGTTGGCCGGAGTGGAGCCGCCATCATGCCAGGTCGGCCGAGCTCCGACCATCCGTTCAGGAATCGGGACCTGCGCGCGCCAAGCGTAGGGTGAGCACTGTCAGCACTGCGACCGCGAGCAGCACCGCGCCCCACAGCAGGACGCGCTGGCCCCCTTGGGTGGTAGCGACGCGCGACCCGCGCCGGAACAACGGGTTGTCCTCGAGGGGACCGAGCTCGGCGGCGCCGGCGTCCAGCGCCAGCACCAGATCGCGAGCGCGCCGCAGTTCGTACTGCGGCGGTCGGTCGTCGGGATAGCCGAAGAGCAGCTGGTAGTCGCCGGCGGGCGCGGCGAAGTAGAGCGGCCGGACGACGAGCCTGCCGTGAATCATGGTGAGCTCGAGCGGTCGATCATCGCCGTCCTCGATCTGGAGCACGATCTCGGTCACCCTCAACGAGGACCAGGCCATCTCGATCGGGCTGCGATCGGGGGCGGACCGCGCCAGGCGCCCGCTTTGGATCTCGCGGCGCCCGCTCCCCGTCTCGCCGTCGACGCGCGCTTCCACACGATACCGGCGATCGAAGAACGGCACCTCGGCATCGATCACCAGGCCTTGGAGATCGGCGGGAGCTGCCGGCAGCGCGAGCTCGTAGGTCGACCACCCGTCCTTCGACTCGCGGCTTACCGTGAGCTCCCGGTCCACGCTCTCGTCCTGATTGCCGAACAGATACGCCCATTGACGCGACTCGGAGTCGACCAGACGAAGATCTCCGAGATCGGCTCGAGCCACGGCGAGATCCTCGAGCCCGAGATCGAGTCGGCTCAGGCCTTCGGCCGAGGGCGCGGCGCGAACCACGCGACGATGCGAGTAGCGTCGCCCATCAAGCTCGGCACCGGCGCGCATCGCAAAGGCGAGCGGTGGCGAGCGGTCGAAGAACGGATTCTCTGCGATCTCACCGAGCACGGCGTTGGCTGCGGCATCGAGCAGGCGCGCCGCCACTTCGACTCGATCGTTCGACTCCGGCCCGGAGCCGGGCGCCTCGAGCAGCTGGGCGATGTCGTAGCGAGGACGGTGAGCGCGAGCGCCGCCGAAGTAGAGGGATGTCTCGCCGCCGGCCGCGCGAGAGGATGCCGGCGGAGGTGCGAAGACCAGCGCCGGCTGGACCACAATCGCCGCGACCGCGAGATCGTCGAGCGGCGGGCTATCGCCGTTGTCGATTACGATCCCGAGCCGAGAGCCGCGCAGCGCAGCGAGATCGGCGACCTCAACCCGAAGGCGCTCGATCGTGATGCCGTCGTCCAAGCGAAAGATCTCGACGGCGCCGGCGACCTTGCCGCCGCCCAGGCTGCCCAGGTCGCGCAACTCGACCGGTCGCCGAAACAGCCGCGTAGAGGTCGCAATCTCGATCTGTCCGGGACGGATGCCCGCCGGCCGTTCGACCACCAGCTGGGTGGCGCCGTCACGCTCCTCGCGGGTTGTGATCTCGAGACCGATCGAGGCCTCGCCAAGCGCGCGCAGTCCTCGCCTCGACTCGAGCACAATCGACGGCTCGAGGAATGAGCCGTCCCGTCCTTCGAGCAACAGCTCGATCCGGGTCTCGACAATTTGCGGCAGAGCCAGGCGGAGCTTCTCGTAGCGCGATTCTGGAAGCCGGAACACCGACGCCCCCTCGATCACCGTCCGCCGCGCCCCAACAGCATCGAGCGCCGTGACCTCGACCCGGCGAACGAAGCGAGCTCGGCGGGCGCTCAAGACCAGATCCCAACGAGCCGGATCCGCGCCCGGAGTCGACGCGCCGGGGGTCGGCACGCCGGGGACCGGCGGGTCCGGCTCTCCGAGCCGGGGCATTTCGAACACAATGCGCTCGATCTGGCGCCGCGACGACTCGTCGTCGGGGGTGCCGAGGCGTTGCCGCGAGACGTCGAGGATTCTCGGATCGACTCGACGCTGAAGCATCAACGACGCATCGTCCGGTCGGGTGCGCTCGTCATCGACCAGAAACGGGATCTGGGCTCCAGAGCCGTCGATCAACCGGAGGTCCGAGAGATCGGCCCGGCAGGCCCGCAAGACCTCCGGCGGCAAGTGCAGCCGGGCAAGACCGCCGCCCGGGACGGTACCGGCCGAGCTCGGAAGGGGGTCGATGAGCAGCGGCGCGCGATGGGGAAATAGCGAACGGAGATCGGGTGCTTGCGCGAATGAGACCGTGGAAAGCGTCGCGACGATCGCGAAAAACGCCGCGACGGTCGCCGCCATCGCCCAGGTCCGGGCTCCCTCCCAGGTCCTCGAACCGGTGCGCCGCCAGCGGGTCAATCGGATCCCGTTCCTCGGTCGCGGCCGAAGACGAAACGTTGGTAGAGCAACGACACCACGATCAGCGAGAACGCCAACCCCACCAGCGAGGCGACCCGGTAGAGGTCGGTGAGCTCACCGAGGTCGTACAGAAAGACCTTGCCGATGGTGAGCAGAAAGAACGCCAGGCTGATCCAACGCAGGGCCGCGCTCTTCCTGCTGACCCCGAGCATCAGCAGGCCCAGAGCGAACAACGCCCAGGACAGGCTCAAAACCAGGTCGCGGGTCGGCTGGCGGTCGAACGAGATGGCGAGCGGAGACCCAGGCGCGAAGGCATCGAAGATCGTCAGGTTGATCCACACGAAGAACACCGCGACCGCGAGCAAACCGTAGAGAGCGGCGATCGCCGGTTTGCCGCGAAACAGTCGATACAGCGACCGCTCGGATGCTCGGAGCCGCAGCACCTCGAGCGGCTCGAGGATTCGCGCGCTGAGCACCAGCGCCGCCACCGGCACCAGATAGGCATAGAGCAGCCAGTTGAGGACCGGCAGGCCGAACGGCTCGGATCCGGTGGCGTGATAGTCGAACAGCTCCGGATTGGCGATCAGCCGGATCGCGACCGCCAGCTGAAGAGCGAGACCGAAGACCTTGAGGCCGGGGTGATCGACACGCTTCCAGAGTACGGTCACCGCAAGCGCCTGGAGCGCCCACGCGACCGTAATCCACTCCTTGTCCAACTGCAGAGGAATCGCGAGCGCGACGAAGCCGAGGGTGACTCCCCCGTACCAGGCAAGGGTCGATCGCCGCCGTTGTTGTGCGGGCGCTTCCTGCAATAAGGCTTCGCCCGCGTCATCGTCGCGGGTATCGACGCCGTCTTGCTGGCGCGCGTCGAGCCGCACTCTGCCGTATCCCGCCAACAGCGACAGGACGCCGAGACCGATCGGCAAGAGTCCGATGACCTCGCGACCGAACGACGCGCTGTAAAGCCCGTACAACGAGACGAACCATACGGGGCCCGCGAGGGCTGCCGCTCTACGGGTTCCCGCGGTCGCGAGCCTGGCGGCAAGGGGCCAGAAGCTGAAGATCACCACCGACAGCAGCTGGAGACCCAGCGCGGGCAACGGGCTCTCGGTGAGGGCGTCGCCGGTCCAGGCGAGCTGGACCAGGGCGAGCAGCGCCATCGTCATCCCGTATCCCAGGCCGCTGCGAGCCCGCGTCGCGCTCAGCACGAGCAGCAGCGCCAGGACCAGGCTGCCGGCATGAAACGGCACGAGCTCCCGCGTGGCGGTGGCGAGGTCGGTTGCCGAGGCCCAGCCGAGGAGCCCGAGCAGAGGGAGAGCGGCAGCCACCGCGGCGCTGACCTCGCGGCCGCGCGTCGGCCCGCCGCTTTCGCGTGTCGCGGTCGTCTTGCGACGCCACAAGACCCACGCCTGGAACGCGGCGCCGATCGCGAGTGCGAGCAGCAGCACCACCGAGAAGCGAGGTCCCGTCGGTTCCGCGCTGAGGGTGACTAGGATCGCGGCGACCAGGTGCAGACCGAGTCCGGCGGCCGCCGTGATCTCTTGCACCAGCCGCCCAGTGACTTGCGACTGCCGCAACAGCAGCAGGGCCGCGATCCCGGCGGCGCCGAAGGCGATCCAGAAAGCGCTCGGCCTCTCGCCCAGCGCCACCCACACCACCAGCAGCCAGAACAGCGCGCCACCGGCAGCGACCGCAGCGGCCAGGCTCTCGCTCCAGGACGCCGGCCGGAACCACCGTCGAGCCTCCAGGGAGAGGTGGTGAAGCACCGCGAGACCAATCAGGACCGCGACCACTTCCCAGATCATCCTGGCATCGAGCGAGGCTCGCAGCGACCAGACGAAGACGATGCCCAACGAGCCCGCCGAGGCGGCCGGAGCGACGAATGGCAGGCCGTGAACTCTCGACACGAAGGCCGCTGCCAGGTTGAGCAGCACGAGCAGCAGCGCGATCGGCCACAGGTGCTCTCCGAGCTCCGACTGCGCCGCGAAGTAGAGCGCGAAGCCGAAGGGAGTGAGCACCGCACCGACGTGCTGCAGAAGCTCGAGCGGGCCGCGCAGTCTTCCGGCTGGTGCTGGCTCGTCGGGGTCTACGCTCCGGCGCTGGAGCCAACCGACGACCGCATAGAAAGCCACGAAGGCGCCGAGGATCAGCAGCCCGAGCCAGGTGCGCTCGCTGTCCATGCGGCCGAAGATCCACAGCGCTTGATAGAGCACGGTGCCGCCGAGGGCCACCGCGCCCAGGAGCGACCAGCCGGTCCGCCGCGCGAGCAAGGCGACGCCGACGTTGAGCAGCAGGAGATAACCGAACAAGCCGATGGGGCGATCGCTGTCGGCCGAGATCAGGAGCGGGGTCGCGAAGCCGCCGACGAGGCCGAGGAGCGCGATCACCTGCGATCGATAACGCCACGAGAGCACGCCACCGGCCACGGTCACGAGAGCCATCAGCGCGAAGGCGAGCCCCGACCCGAACAATGCGTAGAGGTTTCGTCCGGCCCAGATCGCGGCATAGAGCATCACGACTCCGGCGCCCGCGAGGCCGTTCGCGGAAAACGCGTAGTCGCGTTTGCGCAGCGCCTCGCCCGCAAGGATCGCGGCGACGCCGGCGAGCAGCGCGAGGGTGATCCGCACCATCGGGGGCACCCACCCGGCCTCGATGCTGTAGCGCACGAAGTAGATGCCGGCGAGCGCGAGCACGATGCCGCCCAGAACCGCGGCGCCGCGCACCCCGATCCACTGCTCCCAATCGATCGTCGGGCGCGCCGGTGTCAGAGGGGTGGATTCGGGCGGCTCGGGTGGCCGCGAAGCCGGCGGCGGTATCTCGGGCGCCTGCTCGCTAGGTGCTGCAGGGACCTCGGCGGCAGGGACTTCGAAGGTCGACTCCGCTGGCGGCAACGAAACACGCCTGCGATCCGGGTCCTCCGGCTCCAGACCCTCTACGCTTTGCGATGCGCTCAGCGCGACTTCGGTAGCCGCGCGGGCGGGCTCGGCAGCGCGCTCTCGTGCGCCGACGCTCTCGAGCGCCGCGGTCGCCATGGTCTCCGTGGGGCCGGAAGCGACCTCGGAGCCTCGAGTCAGCCGACTCCGGAGCTCTCCGACTTCCAGCTCGAGCGCACCGAGGCGACGATCGAGCCCGGAACGGTGCACATGGCTGCGCCAAAGCAGCCAGGCGATGACCGCCGACCCGACTGTAGCCAGCCAACCAACGCAACCCATGAGGGTCGAGAGCCTACCTTGAATTCCGCGAGCGCCGCGCGGGTCACCAGGTCCCCGAAGGGCTGCGCGGGACCGAGGCGCGAGATCCACCCAAGGACGAGCGACCGGGAAGACCGGACGTCCTCTGGGCAGACCCTACCGGACACACCGCGCCGGCCCGACCACGACTCTGACGGATCGACCGCCGCCGGGATCCTCAAGACCGGTTCTGCGGAAGCCCGGCGGCGCCTCTATGGTCGGCTGCGCAGCACTACGATCGCCCCGGCCGCGAGGGTCAGCGCCATCAGCATCAGCGCCCAAGTCGAAAGCGTCGGGATCGGAGCGGTGAGAAGGGCCGCCCCACCCGGATCGACGATCCGGTTGTTGACTGTCAAGTCGTGGTCGCCCAGCGCCCCATCGGTCAGCTGGATGGTCGCTCTCGCCACGGTCACGCTGGCGACCACGGTGGTGTCGAAAGCGGCCCCCGGCAAGGTGTACCAGTGGTCGACCGGCTGGGCCAAGGTCTTGCCGAACTTGCGGTACACCGCTCCGGTGAGGTCGGGGATTCCGTAGTACAGAATGGTGACGGTGGCGCTCGAACAATTGGCGAGCTCGAGTCCGAGCGGGCTTCGCACCTGGACAAACAGTTCCCGATCCACCAACAGGCTCGAGGCGGCGGTCACCGTGACGTTCTGGAGGTTGCAGGTCGATGCCAGGACGCCGCCGTCGGGAGCTCCGACGACGAGAGCCGAAGCCGCACTGATGGGCGTGTGCGCGGCGACGCCGGTGGCGGTGATCAAGCACAAGTAGGGACCGGCGATCGATGGAATCGCTGTAACGTTCGGCTGGAGCCGATCCTTGATGCTATCCCCGTTGCAATCGCCGCTGTTTGGGCCTGCGTCCTCGATGGCTGCGTCGACCCCATCCCCATCGTCGACGGTGGTCGGCTCCGAGGCGGATTCGCCGCCGGGGTTGGTCTCGGTCGCCGAGGAAGTGACCGAGGCGGTGTTGGTCAAGAGTCCTACTTCGGTGGCGGAAACGTTGATCGTGAACATCTTCATGCTACCGGCGGCGATCGTACCCAGCGAGCACGACGGTACGCCGCCCGGGTCATTGGTGCATCCGGAGGTCGAGATGAAGGCCGTCCCGGTCGGGAGGGTGTCGGTCACGACCACGTTGGAGGCATCCGAAGGTCCCCCGTTGTTGGTGACCGTCACCGTGTAGCTGAACGGGGATCCGAAGATCACCGGGTCGGCAGAGTCGGTCTTGGTGATCGACAGATCGGCCGCTGGGCCGAGGGTGTCACTGTCGGTCTGAGAGTTGTTGCCGGGGGGGGTGTCGGCAGCGGACGAGATGGTCGCGGTGTTGTCGAGGGTACCGGTCGCAGACGCAGAGATCGTGCAGGTCGCGGTGTAGGTCACTGAACCGCCGACCGGCAGCGTGATGCCGCCGTCGTTGATGGCTCCCACACTGGGTCCGACCTCGTTGCCGGTGGCCCCGCCGGCCGCCACGCTGGTGGTCGAACAGCCGCTGAGGCTCGCCGGGAAGGTGTCGGCCACGGTCACGCCGGTGGCGGTGCTCGGGCCGATGCTGTTGCTCGCGACGATGGTGTAGGTCACGGAGGTGCCCGGCACTTCGCTAGCGCTGTTGTCGGTCTTGGTGATCGACAAATCGGCCGCTGGGACGAGGGTGTCACTGTCGGTCTGAGAGTTGTTGGCGGGGGTGGTGTCGGCAGCGGACGAGATGGTCGCGGTGTTGTCGAGGGTACCGGTCGCAGACGCAGAGATCGTGCAGGTCGCGGTGTAGGTCACCGAACCGCCGACCGGCAGCGTGATGCCGCTGTCGTTGATGTCTCCCGCGCTGGGTCCAACCTCGTTGCCGGTGGCCCCGCCGGCCACCACGCTGGTGGTCGAACAGCCGCTGAGGCTCGCCGGGAAGGTGTCAGCCACCGTCACGCCGGTGGCAGTGCTCGGGCCGATGCTGTTGCTCGCAACGATGGTGTAGGACACCGAGCCGCCAGGGGTCGCGGTGGTAACAAGGTCGGTCTTGGTGATCGACAGATCGGCGGTCTGAATGACGTCTAGGGTGTCGGTCGCGACTCCTGCCACCGCAAGTCCGCTCGAGAAGAGCTGGCCGGTGGTGTTGACGTAGGCGCCCGGTGCCGCCCCCGCTGGGACCGCGAGCGTAGCGGTGAACGTACACATGCCGCCGGCAGCCAGACTACCCCCGGTCATGCTGAGCGCGGTCGCGCCACTGAACACCGAACCGGCGCCGCAGGAGCCGGCCGCGGGCAGAGTGGTGACCGTGAGGCCAGGAAGGAAGGCCAGGTTGTCGAGGAAGGCGAGCCCGCTGACCGCGTTCGTGCCGTCGAGGTTGGTGATGGTGAAGGTGAGATCGACCGAGGTGCCGGCCGACACCGGGTCGGCGAAGCTCTTGGTGAAGGTGACAAAGTTGATCTGCAACTCGTCGCTGGCCGGATCACCGGTGACCGCCAAACCGCCGATGGTGCCGGTGACGCCGCTCGTGATATTGGGAAACACATTGCCTGGCAGCGGTCCGGCCGGCACCTTCAGCGACAGGCGGATCGTGCACGTGGCTCCTCCCGCGAGGGAGCCGCCTGCATAGCTGAAGGTGGTTGCTGGCAGGCTGGCCATGCCACCGCAGTCGTTGAGCAACGCCGGGCTTTGGGCCTCGAGACCCGAGAGCGTGCCGCCCGCGTCACCCAGATTGTCCGAGAAGTCAATGCCAGAGGCTGGGTTCGCGGGATCGAGGTTCGTGAGCTTGAACTCGAGGGTCACCGTGCCGCCAGGAACCGCTGGGTCGTTGGTGAACGACTTGGTGAGCTGGAGGAGCTCGGAGTTGACGACCAACCTGTCAGTCGCCGCCGGAAGGATCGTGGTGGAGCCGATGGTCGCGGTGACATCACTGGTGAGGTTCAGGTAACTGCCGTCGGCGGTGCCCGCCGGCACCGTCAGCGTGACGCTGAAGCTGCACATGGTCCCGGCTGTCACGATGCCGCCCGAAAAGGACAGAGAAGAAGCACTGCCGCTGACGGTGCCGCCACAGGCGGCGAAGGGCAGCGAGGTGACCAGACCAAGGTCCGGTGTCCCGGGAAGAACGGTGGAGAGCGAGTCGGTGAAGCTGATGCCGGTGGCGTCGACTGCGCCGCTCGTGTTGTCGAGCTTGAACGAGAGCACAACAGAGCCACCCGCGATCACCGGATCGTCGGTGAACGACTTGGTCAGCAGAAAACCGCTCACCACCAGCTGGTCGGTGGCCTTGTTACCGATCGAGCTGACTCCGCTCTCGGTTGCAGTGACGGTCGAGGTGTCGTTGGTGAAGATGCCGGACGGTGCGCCTGCCGGCACGCTCACGTCGACCGAGAAGGTGCAAGAAGCACCCGGCGCCAGGGAGCCGTTGGCGAACGTCAACGAGGTGTCGCCAGCCGAACCGGTAAGCATCGACCCGACACCGCAAGGCGGGTCGGGAGTGGGCGGCAGGGTCGCGGTCAAGTCCGGCGCGCCGGGAAGGACGGCCGCCAGGTCATCCGTGAACCCGATCGCGGTGGCGGTGGCGGTTGCCCCTGGGGAGTGCGTGAGGGTGAACTCCAGGGTCACCGTACCGCCTGGCGCGACCGGGTCGTTGGTGAAGGACTTGGAGAGCTTGGGAGCTCCGACGACAACGAGGTTGTCGCTGGCGCCCGGACCCGTCACCGTAGGCGTACCCATGACGTCGTCGAGTGTGGCGGTGATCGGCTCCGTCTTGTTGGTGTAGGTGCCGGGCGGAAAGCCGGCGGGAATCGTCACATTGACCGAGAAGGTGCAGGAGTCGCCGGCCATGCCCTTCTCGTTCAACTTGCCGCCGGTCAAGAGGAGCCCCTTTCCACTGACACCGAGGCTCACTTCGGCCAAGGACGACCCGGTACCGCAGGGCGGGTTGGGCGTCGGTGGCAGCGTGATCGACAGTGGGGTTGGCAGGAAGGTGGTGAGCTCGTCCTCGAAGGCGATATCGCTCATCTTCGACGTAGTTTCGGAGTTCTGGATCGTGAAGCTGAGGGTCACCATCGAGCCGGCGCCCACTGGGTCGTCGGTGAAGGACTTGGTGAGGACCGGGAAGCTGACCACGAAGAGCAGGTCGCTCGCCACCGGGCCGCTCACCCCATCGCCGCCGATGTCGGCGGTGATGGTGGTCGTGGTGTTGGTGTAGGTGCCGGCCGCTCCCACCGTGACCGGGACCGTGAACGTACACGTCGATAAGGCAGGCAGCGATCCCCCGGCGAAAGTCAGCGTGGTCGTCCCGGTCAGGCTCGAGCCCGCGCCGCACGGCGGATCGGGACTCGGCGGCGGGGTCGCGGTGAGGCCGGCTGGAAGAACGTCGGTGAAGGCGATACTCGTGGCGGCATTGTCGCGGTCGCGGTTCGTGACCTTGAACCGCAGGGTGGCGGTGCCGCCCGGCGCCACCGGATCGTCGATGAACTCTTTCTCGAGGCTGATCGGGCTGGTGAACCCGGTGACCGTGAGGACTGCTGCCGCCTTGCCGCTCCCCGGCAGGGCCTCGCCGGCGATGAGCAGCGACGCAGAGACGTTGCCGAGCAGGCCAGCGGTGCCGCCGATCACGTCGACCATGACGGTGCACGAAGCGCTGGCCGCGACTCCGGGGGAGCTGGCAGAGAGGGAAACTACGCTGGTACCGCTGGCCGCCGTCAGAGTCGAGGAGGCGCAGGTGGTGGAGGCATTCGCAGGACTGGCCACCACCATCCCCGCCGGCAGGTTGTCCACGAACGCGAAACTCGTGACGGCCGAAGAGTTCTCCGTGTTGTCGATGGTGAAGGTCAAGGTACTCCGCCCACCGAGCGCGACCGTCGAAGGAGAGAAGCTCTTGGTGAACCCGGGCCGGGACCTGACCACCATGAGGTCATCGGTCGCGGGGCCGCCCGGGCCCAGGCTCGAGGTCAGGGCGCTCGAGGTGTTGGTGTAAGTGGTATCCCCTTCGATGAGGCCGGCGGTGACGTTGACCACGATGGTGCAGGTCAGGCCGGCGCCGATCTTGCCGCCACTGAAGGTGATCATCGTGCCGCCGTTCGGCGCGGTGAGGATTCCGTCACAGCTGTTGGAGACGATGGCAGGAAAGGCCAGAGTCATTCCGGCCTCGGGCACCGAAAGGTCGTCGGTGAACGCGAGGTCGCTGGCGGCGGGGTTCCCGGTGTTGTCGATCGTGAAGATCAACATGCTGGTGCTGTTGGGGCCGATCGTGTCGGGCGTGAAGACCTTCGTGAAGACGGGCCCGTTGGCCGTGGCGCTCACCGGCAACGCGGCCAGCGAGAGGGAGAGGAGGGAACTCCCTACCCAGGCCAACATGCGACGATTCCGGAATGCTTTTGCCACTGTCTCTCCCGTTTTTCCGAGTCTCGAGCCGCGAAGAGCGACCGCTCCGATCATACCAAGTATGCCGAGGAACGGAATCTACCGGAGCCTCGGTTGTGGTCCCAGCCCCGATTCGACCCCACCGAGCTCCATCCTCAGCCAGACTGACCCCGGAACCGAGAATTACGAGGACGGCTCCACATCGAAGCGGACCGACCCGGAGTTGCTAGGCTGGGAGGTTCCCCGGAGGGGTGGCTGAGCGGCCGATAGCACCGGTCTTGAAAACCGGCGTCCGTTAACGCGGACCGTGGGTTCGAATCCCACCCCCTCCGCCAGTCGTTCGCTTCGCTCACAACCTGGCGGCGGGGCGGGAATTGCGGCGGGCAGAGCCCCGACTTTAGTCGGGCCTCTTTGGAACAAATCCCA
>JAQBHE010000370.1:0-4421 GCA_032128015.1 Holophagae bacterium | reverse complement strand
AGTACGAGAAGGGCGGGTTCTGGGTGCTCGAGCCCAGGGTGGTGGTGGCGTGGAGTGCGTTTCCGAAAGATGCGACGCGGTGGCGGCTTGGGGGCGAGAGCGGCTAGCGTCGCTGGGCTAGCGCCTCGGACAGCACAGCGCTTTGTCCCATCCGGGGGTAGCGGCCGACCGGCTCGGCCGCTTCGGAAGTGTCGGGCGTAACGTTCCCATCCGGGGGTAGCGGCCGAGCTTGGCGGCCGAATGAGGGGTTGTTGGCGCGTACGCGATTGGTGCGAATAGGTCGCGAACATCGAGCGGGAGCTGGTCTTCTCGTTCGAGCGCAGCGGAATCGCCGAGGTTTCGCTCGTTCGTCGGCCGCCCGAGCTCGGCCGCTACCCCAGGAACGAATACTGCCGGCTCGAGACCTCATCGGTCCGGTCGCCGGTACACCTCCTGGCCGGCCAGCAACGTCAAAACCACTTCGATCCGGCCGATCTGGTGCGGCTCGACCGTCGCGGGATCGCGGTCGAGCACGATCAGGTCGGCGGCCTTGCCGACTTCGAGCGTCCCGGTCTCGCCCTCTTGACGCATCAGCCACGCCCCATTCACGGTGTAGGCGGCGAGCATCGAGTCGAGATCGGCGCGCTCTTCGGGGATCCACGGACCGCCGCGCTCGCCCTCGAGCCGCTGACGGGTGATCGCGACCTGGATCGCCTCGAGCGGGTTGAGCGACGACACCGACCAGTCGCTGCCGCCAACCACCCGCGCCCCGGAGTCGAGGACGCTGCGAATCGGGTACAGCCAACGCGATCTCGCGGGACCGAGCACGGGCTCGGTGAGGTCGGTGATGTAGGTGTCGGCGAACGCCCACAGCGGTTGGAAGTTGGCGGTGACGCCGAGCTCGCGGAACCTCGGAATGTCGGCGGGATCGAAGAGCTGGATATGGGCGATGTGGTGGCGAGGATCGCCGGGACCGTTCTGGGTGCGCGCTGCTGCAGCGCGCCGCGCCGCTGCGGCGCGCCGCGCCTCCTCGAACGCGTCGAGTGCAGCGCGGATCGCGCGGTCGCCGATGGCGTGGACGTGGACCTGGAAGCTCTCCTGCTCGAGCCGGCTGACGATCGCGACCAGGTTCGGTTGGTCGAAGTTCAACTCGCCGCGGGTGCCTTTGGCCGGGCCGGAGAGATACGGCTCGAGGAGGGCGGCGGTGCCGGCTTCGATCACGCCGTCGGCGAAGAGTTTTGCTGCCACCGGTCGCACCCGCTCACTCGAGTACTCGGCGCGCAGGCGCAGCAGATCGTCGACCTGTTCGGGACCCTGCGCAGGATCGACCCACAGCGACGCCACCACCCGGGCGTCGAGCGCGCCCTGCGAGTCGAGGTCGCGGTAGGCGCGAAGAATCTCTTCGCTGGCCGAAGCCTCGATCAGCGAGGTGATGCCGAATCGATTCGCGAGCTCGATCCCGCGCCGCAGGCCCGCGACGCGTTGCTCATGGGTGATCGCCGGCAGGTGCTTTTGCACGAGCTCGGTCGCGGCTTCGCGCAGCGTGCCGCTGGGCTCTCCGGAGGGATCGCGCTCGATTCGTCCGCGCGGCGGATCGAGGGTAGTGCGATCGATCCCCGCGATCTCGAGCGCGCGCGAGCTCACCCACGCCGAGTGACCATCGGCCGCCGAGAGGAACACCGGCCGGCCGGCGGCGATGCGATCGAGGTCGCGCTTGTGCGGGTTGGCGCCGGGGAAGGCCGGCAGTTCCCAACCGCCGCCGACGATCCAGTCGTCGGCCGCCGGCTTGCCTTCGGTTGTGCCACGGGCGCACTTGGCGATCGCGGCGAACAGCGCATCATGGTCGCCCACCGAGTTGAGGTCGCATTGGCCAAGCTCGATGCCGCCCGACAGCGGGTGGACGTGGGAGTCGTGGAAGCCCGGGAGGACCGAGTGGCCGTCGAGCTCGACGATCCGGGTGGCGGGTCCGGCGTGCCGGGACACCAGGTCGTTGGTGCCGACCGCGAGGATCACGCCGTCGCGGACCGCAATCGCCTCGGCGCGGCTGCGCGCGGCGTCCATGGTGAAGACGACGCCGCCGCGCA
Organism: Holophagae bacterium; assembly: GCA_032128015.1. Taxonomy (GTDB): domain Bacteria; phylum Acidobacteriota; class Thermoanaerobaculia; order Multivoradales; family Multivoraceae; genus JAQBHE01. Next base: position 2,358 of record JAQBHE010000370.1, on the reverse strand, counting down.
AGATCAGATCGGCGCGCGGCGGCTCGGGGGCGGTGTTGCAGCCGGCCCAGAGCAGGACGGCGAGTGCCGCCGCGCCACTCGGGCCTGCTCGAACTGTCGCTCGCCGGGTCATTCCCAGCGAAACGTCCACGCCCCGAGCGCGAGAAAGACCATCGTCATCGCTGCGAGCACCGCCACATCGGGCAGGACCGCGGCGAACGAGGCGCCGTCGGTCATCACCGCGCGCGCGGCGTCGTTGATGTGGGTGAGTGGCAACGCCTGGGCGATCCCGCGCACCCAGCCCGGGGCGCCGTCGAGCGAAAACCACACCCCGGAGAGGAACATCATCGGCATCGTTACCAGGTTGAGGATGCCGCCGGCGAGCTCTTCGCTGGCGGTGCGCGCCGCCATCAGCAGGCCGAGGGAGACCATGCACACCGAGCCGAGCAGAAAGATCGAGATCAGGCTGAAGTACGAGCCGACCATCTGGAAGTGCAAGATCAGGTTCGAGCCGACGTAGACCAGCACCGTGGCGCCGACGATCAGGATTAGCCGCGACGCCACCTGGGCGGACAAGAACTGGAACGCCGACAGCGGCGTCGCCTTGAGCCGTCGCAGCACGCCCATCTTACGGTAGCGAACCATCACGAAGCCGACCCCGAACATGGCGCTGAACGTCATGTTCATCGACAACAGGCCGGGGATCAGCCAGTCGATGTAACGGATCTCGCGGCCCTCCACGGTCTCCTTGTGGTAGTGCCCGGGAGGGCTCGATCCCCACAGCACGCGCTCGACCAGGTAGCCTTTCGACGAGCTCGAATTGATCCAATAGCGTGGGCTCTCACCGGGGTCGATCAGCATGTCGAAGCGGTGCTGGCCGACCTTGCGCATCGCTTCGTCGAGCGATCCGACGGCGACGAACTGGACGTGGTGAGTGTCGTAGAACTCGGCACGGTCGGCGCTCGTAGGGACGCCGCCGAGCACTGCCACCTTGAAGGTCGCCTGGTTGCCGCTGGAGATGAACGAGAATCCGAACAGCACCAGGACCGGGAAGAACAGGTTCCAGCCCAGCGACGCGCGGTCGCGCAGGAACTCCTTGTTGCGGGCGACCATCACCGCCCAGAACTTCTTCATGCGCGCAGCTCGTGACCGGTGAGCTCGAGGAATAGGTCCTCGAGGGTGCGTGACTTGACCGTCAGGTGCTCGAGCGACACCTGGTCGCGCAGCAGCTGGGCGAGTGTTGCGTTGACGTCGTTGGTCTGGATCTCGATCCGGCCGTCACGCTGGTAGGTCGGCCACGGGTAGTCCTCGGGGAGCGCCAGGTCCTCCTGCGGCAGCGACACCACCGACCCCTCGAATTGACGGCGCAGCAAGTCGCGCGGCGAGCCCTGGGCGATCAGCCGCCCGTGATCCATGATCGCGATCTCGTCGCACAGCTCGTAGGCCTCTTCCATGTAGTGGGTGGTCAGCAGGATGGTCTTGCCGCGGCGGCGGATCTCGCGCACCAGCTCCCAGAAGTTGCGCCGGGCTTGGGGATCGAGGCCGGTGGTCGGCTCGTCGAGGAAAACCAGCGCCGGGTCGTTGACCAGCGCCAGGCCCAGCATCACCCGCTGGCGCTGGCCGCCCGACAGCTTGCGATGATCGCGGTCGAGGAAGTCGCCGAGGGCGCACAGCGACACCACCTCGTCGAACGGCAGGTTGCGCGGGTAGAAGCTTCCGAACAGCTCGAGCACCTCACGAACGGTCAGGTAGTCCTGGAGCGAGGTCGATTGGAACTGGATGCCGACTTCGTTTTTGAACGCACGATCGCGCGGTCGGTCCCGGTACAGCACCTCGCCCGAGGTCTGCTCGACCACTCCCTCCATGATCTCGACTGTGGTCGTCTTGCCGGCGCCGTTGGGGCCGAGCAACCCAAAGCAGATGCCTTCGCGGACCTTGAGCGAGAGATCGTCGACCGCCCGCACCTCGGGGTAGTCCTTGGTGAGGTGGCGGACGGCGAGAATCGGCGGCATCGGTCGGGATCGACTTTCTTGGGAGGTTCGAGAGGGGTCGCGCCGCCGCTCACGCGCCGGTGAGCAGCTGCCACAGCGAATCGGCGCCCGCAGCCGCGACCCGAGCGCCCACCCGCTGCTGCCAGTCGCGCTCGTTGCCGGCCTCGTCGCGCCAACCCACAAGACGACGGGTGAAGCGGTGGAGCACGTGCTCGCGGGTGAAGCCGATCGCGCCATGCACCTGGTGGGCGATCGCCGCGACTTGGGTGGCGGCGTCGCCGGCTCGTGCCTTGGCGGCGGCGATCGCGACCTCGGCTTCGCCTTTGGCGGGGGAGCCATCGAGCGCGCGGTCGCGCGCGCGGGCCGCGGCTTCGACCGCGGCGCCGAC
>JAQBHE010000369.1:0-3447 GCA_032128015.1 Holophagae bacterium | reverse complement strand
GCTCTCGCCGCTACGAATCCGGTTGTCGGCTAGGAGCCGACAGACGCCGCGTTGGAAGACCGTGAGAGCCATTGGAGAATCTGCGCCGCGCGCCGGAAGCCGTCGCGATCCCCATGGCGCTGGATCGCCTCGAGCACACGTTGCGCTTCCACATCGGTGGCGGGGTAGTAGTCGCGCCGCAGAAACCACAGACACCGCACCCGGTACTCGTCCACGAGCTCCCGCAGCGCGGCGTCAGCCTCAGGCGCCACTTGCTCCATCGCTGCATTGTACGCGCAGGTGCGGGGAATCGCCGAAGGGGTGGATCCGCCGATCAGCAAGTTTGGTGGCGCGCTAGAGGCTCTTGCGATCTTCGAAGACGGCGGTCGCCACACCGCCGAGGTCGCAGCGGTCAAGAACAAGCTGGGAATCGTCGGTTGGAACCAGGAACGGTTCGACATCGCCGAGTCGTACTACCGCGATGCGCTGGCCATCGAGCGCAAGATCTACAGCCCGAGGCATGTCATGCTCGCCGGCACGCTGGATAGTCTTGGTGTTCTTCTTCGGCGCCGCCGCGGGCGATGCGGACCCGGTACTCGATCTTGCCGGCGGCGGGCTGGGTCGGCAGGAACGCCACCAGCTTCTGGCCGTCGCGGCGCATCGGCAGTTCGTTCCAGGCCTCGCCGGCGACCAGGAGATGATCGGCCGCCATTCCCATCCAAGTTGCCAGTCCGAAGCTCCTCGGCACCTCGGAGAAACCTCGGAGAGGGAGCTCCGCCCGAGTTCGCTCAGGACCTATGTCGCGGCGTTTGGAATCACCCAGTACAGCACGCCGAGGACGTGGAACAGGCTGCCCAGCAGCACGAACAGGTGCCAGATCGCGTGGTGGTACGGCAGGCGGCGCCACAGATAGAAGCCGACCCCGCCGGTGTAACACAGACCCCCGAACAGGATCATCAACAGGCCTCCGGGCGCGACGCTCTCGAACAGCGGTCGTGCCGCCACCACCGCGACCCATCCCATCGCGACGTAGACCGCGACCGCGACGCCATGGTGCCGGCCTTTGCCCACTCAGCGGACGGTGACCCCGATCAACGCCGCCGCCCACACCACCCCGAACAACGACCAGCCCCATGGTCCACGCAGGTTGACCATGGTCAGCGGAGTGTAGGTGCCGGCGATCAGCAGATAGATTGCCGAGTGGTCGACGGCCAGCAGCACCGATTCGGCGCGGCTCGTGGCGAGGCCGTGGTAGAGGGTCGATGCGGCATACAGCAGCACTAGCGTTGCGCCGAAGACGCTGCAGCCAACGATGCTCCAGGCATCGCCGTACCTGGCCGCTCGAGTGACCAGCAGAGCCAGAGCCGCCACGGAGAGCACGAGGCCGAAGCCATGGGTCACGGCATTCGCGAGCTCTTCTCCAGGGTAGATGGACCTCAGCGTTCCGGGAGCGCTCATCGGCAGAGCCTACTCGCCTCGGCTGGGACTCGCGCGCGGGCGACATCAAGGGCTCGAAGGCGATGAATGTCGTGATGGAGGTGCTGGACGTCGGGAGGAATCAATAGCGCACCAACATCACCTTGGCCAGTCGTCCTTGCCAGCTCCCCGCCAGCTTCGCGAGATGCAGGGTCACCACCAGGAGCAAAGCTCCGGAGACCACCGGTATCCATAGCGCCCACAGCGGCCAGTAGAACTCGTAGCTGCCGAAGCTCGCCGACGGGAAGCCCAGCGCCTGGATCACCGGCGTGGACATCAGAGCCGCGCTGACAGTGCTCAGGACCACGAACAGCGTGAAACTCAGAATGCCCTGCGGAAGACGCAGGAAGAGATAGGCGAGGGTCGACCAGGTGCGACGGTCGCGCAGCCAGTGCTTGATCCGCCCCCAGATGCCCTTTGCCGGAGCCCCCGCCCCCGGACGCCGCGGCATCCGCACTCCGAGCAGCGCTTCCACCAGGCGTCCTTCGACGAGAGAAAGCGCGCGCAGGGTGGCGAGAAAGAACAGAGCGAAGGGGAGTCCGACGATCAGAATCGACAGGCCCAGGGTCAGCGCGGTGCCGGTCGCCGCCCAGGTGAAGTAGACGATCCCGGTGATCAGACCGAGCAGACTGAACAGCATCGAAGAGTAGGCGCGGGGATCGACCAACACCGCGAAGAAGCGCTGGACCAACGAGGAAGCCTGGGGGCCGACCGCCGGCGCCGGAAACCCGACGCCGAGCCGCGCCTCGGCTTCGACGTAGGAGTGAGCCACCTCTTGCGGCGTGCCATAGCTCTCCGTCAATTGGGCCATTCGCTCGCCGACATCGTGGTCCGAGGGCGACTCGCCGAGCTCGCCGCGCAGATACTCCTCGGCGTCGTAGAGGGCGTCCTGGACCAGGGCGGGGTCGCGGCCCGCCAGGGAAGCTCTCAGCGCTTCGAGGTACTGCTCGATGGTGCGTGGGGTATCACGGTCGGCGTTCATCTGAGGCGTCTCCCTGGAGAATCGAGTGGACGAAACCGGTCACTTCATGCCAGACCTCTTGCCACGCCACCGCCGCGGCGCGTCCGGTCTCGGTGATCCGGTAGTAGCGCCGGGGCGGACCCGCGTCCGAAGCCTCGATGTGCGAGCTCAGGAAGCCACGAGCCTCGAGCGAGCGTAGCGCCGGGTACAGCGTGCCTCGCTTGATGGGCGGCGGAGATCCGTCGACCTCGAAACGCTTGGCGATCTGGTAGCCATAGAGCGGCTCGTCGACCTGCGCCAGCAGCGACAGCAGCACCAGCGATACCGTGCCCGCCAGGAGCTCTTTGTGGAAGCGTTGGAGACTGTCGTCGGGCTTTGTCATGTCGTTCGCCGTTCTCGCCGGGCCCTGGTTCTGGGGCCAGGTAGTCTGTGATGAGCACTACAGTACAGTAGACAGTAGTGCTAAGTCAAGACTACGAATCTCGCGGGCGGGTGACTGGCCTTTTGGCAACTCCAGTACGATCTCTGTCGCCGAGTGAAAGCGGGCGAGCTTGCGGTTGAACCAGTTGTCGGCTGCGCAAACCCCAGCTCGCCGCTCCGTCCTCTGCCGGCACTGTCGCCACAAGCCTTTTGTCAGACGCCGCGACTGACCGCTCGAAGACCGTCCTGGATTACCTGTACCAGATGCGCGGCGAAGTACATGACCTCGCGAGCACTACGATGACCCCCACGCCTCTCGTCGCCGCGGGCCAGATTCTGACCGGCTCGCTCTTCAACGAGCCGATGCGGGTCGAGACCGTGCAGGCCAACGGCCCCGCGAGCTGGGTGGTCGGCCTCGTGGGGAAGCAGTCCGAACGGTTCCGCAAAGTCACGCTGACCGCGGCCGATCTCGATCGCCTCATGGTTCTCGACGCGGAGCATTCTTTCGACGGCGACGGACGCCTGTTGCGGCTCGGCCTCCAGGCTTACGCGCTCGGCATCGCCTATGAGTTCGACCCTTACTTCGGGCTCTCGATTTCGCGCGTCGATCC
>JAQBHE010000368.1:0-4181 GCA_032128015.1 Holophagae bacterium | reverse complement strand
GCGACGATGAAATACTCGGCCGGGTCGAGAGCCTTTCCCGGGCCGATCAGAAACTCGTAACCGTGGTGGTCGCCGGAATACCACGAAGGGAGAAGGACGGCGTTGGTTTTTCTCTCGTTCAGAGAGCCGTGGGTCACGTAGGACAAGCGTGTGTCGGGAAGCACGATGCCACTCTCGAAAGCAAAGTCCCCTAATGCAAAGACCTTGTTGTCCCCGTCCGCCAGGGCGGCAGAGATTCCAATCGACCACAGTGCGGTCATGAGAACCACCGCACGAAACCCACAGCGCGATGGGCCACAACTACGAATCCTCGACATCGGTGCACCTCCGTCCCGAGATTCTAGACGCTTCCGATGTGACATGGAATCTCGTGCCCGCGAGGAGCCTCTCTCCATTTAGTAGTCGGTCTCTGGTAGAATCACGATTCGACCGACGATGTCCCTTCAAGCCGGAACGATGCTGGGCCACTACCAGGTCCTCTCCGCGATCGGTGCGGGCGGGATGGGTGAGGTGTACCGTGCTCGAGACAAGACGCTCGGACGCGAGGTCGCCATCAAGGTTCTACCCGAGGAGCTCTCTCGCGATCCCGAGCGGCTGTCCCGGTTCGAGCGGGAAGCCAAGCTCCTCGCGTCGCTGAACCACCCCGCGATTGCGACCCTCCACGGTCTCGAAACGTTCCGGGAGACGCCGTTTCTCGTCATGGAGCTCGTCGACGGTCGGACTCTGGACGACGTGATGGCCGAGGGGAGATTGGCGATCGATGCCTTCCTGAGCTCGGCCCTTCCCATCGCCGAGGCCGTGGCGGAAGCACATCGGGGGGGCGTAACGCACAGAGACCTGAAGCCGGGCAACGTGATGGTGAGTGCATCTGGCCGCATCAAGGTGCTCGATTTCGGCTTGGCGAAGGATGTCATTCCCTCCTCAACCCCCGAGGCACCCACGGCGGCTCTCGTGACGCGGCAAGGTGTCGTCCTCGGCACGGTCCCCTACATGTCGCCGGAGCAGCTGCAGGGGAAGCCCGTTGAGCCGGCGTCCGACGTCTTCTCGCTGGGCGTGATGTTCTACGAGATGGCGACAGGTCAGCGTCCGTTTCAGGGCAGCAGCCAGATCGAGCTGGCCTCGTCGATCCTCCGTGATCGGCCCCGTGCCGCGAGCGACCTCGTCGAGGGACTGCCGTTGGGTCTCGATCGTGTTCTCGAGCGGTGCCTGGAGAAGGACCCGGCGCAGCGGTACTCCTCGGCGATCGAGCTTCGCGAAGCGATCTTCGAGCTTCGAGAGCAAGTGGGCGGCCGAGGGACCGAGCCGGCTGGGATTCCTACCCCGGTCTCCGCGACCAAGAGGTACCGGACAGCGATGGTTGGCCGGGAGTCGGAGGTGGCCCAGCTGTGCGAAACGCTCGAGCTTGCCTTGCGTGGTGCCGGCTCGGTCGTGACCGTGGCCGGGGAGCCGGGGGTGGGAAAGTCGCGTCTGTCGATGGAGATCATGAAAACAGCGCGGTCGCAAGGCTTCTTGGCGCTGGTCGGCAGCTGTTACGAGGCCGAAGGAGCACGCCCCTTCGGCCCCTGGGTGGAGATCCTCGACGACTCGGCGCGGCTTGCGCCCAAGGAGACGCTCCGGAAGCTCCTGGGAGAGGGTGCTCCCGAGATAGCCAAGCTGCATCCCGGCCTGCGGCGCCTCTACCCCGATCTTCCGCCTCCGCTGGAGATGCCTCCGGAAGCAGAACGTGCCTACCTCTTCGATTGTTTTCGTGAGTTCGTCGAGCGCTCATGTCGGTTGCAGCCCATGATGTTGGTGCTCGAGGACCTGCACTGGGCGGACGATCCCACGCTTCTCCTGCTTCAACACATCTCGCAGCGGGCAGGGGCGATGGCACTCGTGATCGTCGGCACCTATCGCGATGCCGAGCTCGACACCGCGCGGTCACTGGCGAAGGTGCTGAGAGAGCTGGTGAGAGCGCGCCTCCTGCGGCGAATCGCCCTCGGTCGCCTTCCCGAGTCGGGAGTCGCCGACATGCTCAAAGGCCTGAGCGGCCAGGAGCCTCCAGTGTCGCTCCTGGCAGCCATCAACGGAGAGACCGAGGGCAACCCCTTCTTTGTCGAAGAGGTGTACGAGCACCTCGCCGAAGAGGGGCGCCTCTTCGATGAGAAGGGGCTGTGGCGTCGAGATCTGACCCTCGAGGAGCTCGATGTCCCGGAAGGCGTGCGGCTTGTCGTGGGGCGTCGTCTCGAGCGCCTCGACGAGCACGGTCAGCGACTTCTGACCGCGGCGGCCGTCATAGGTAGGCGGTTCTCGTATCCGCTGCTCGAGACGGTCGCGGAGGTGGGGCCTGATCTCATGCTCGATGAGATCGAAGAGGCCGAGAAGCTCCACCTGATCGAAGCGGCAGGGACCTCTTCGGTGCGAGAGGTGCGATATCAGTTCACCCACGAGCTCATTCGGCAGACGCTGCTCCTCACGCTATCGGTGCCGCGCCGCCAGCGTCTTCACCTGCGGGTGGCGGAAGCGATGGAGCACAGATACGGTGACACCGTCGGCGACTACGCGTCCGCGCTCGCGCATCATCTGTACCAGGCCGGTACCGCGGCCGACCAGGCGAAGACGCTCCGGTATCTCCTCTACGCCGCCGACCAGGCGCTGGAGACGGGAGGCTTCGAGCAGGTCGTGGCGAACCTCGAGCTCGCCTTCCCCATGGTGCCGCAGGACGAGCCCAGAATGCGGGCCAATTTGCTGTGGAAGCGAGGGCTCGCGCGGCGAAGCCTCGGCAACTGGGACCGAGCGATCTCCGACTGGGAGGAGGCGTTGCCCTGGTGCGAGGCATCCGGCGACCGCCGAACCATTGCGACCATCGCTTCGGACTTGTCGTTCTTCTACGGCTGGGCGAAGGCGGACCCTGAAGCGATGGTCGATGTGTCCAGCCGGGGCCTGAGCCTCGTCGGAGACGAGCCGAACGCAGACCGCTGCCGACTCCTTTCGACCGTCGGTATGTCGTTGGGCTTCGCCCGGAAATTCGAGGCGGGCGACAGGCTGCTGGGCGAGGCTGTCGAGGCGGCCGAAGCCCTTGGCGATCCGGATCTCTTGGGCTACATCTGGATCATGAAGCGCTACCAGAGCCTTCATTCCATGCGATCGTCGGAGATGGTCTCGAGCCTCGAGTCGGCGATCGAGGTGCTCCGACCTTCGGGCGATCTGTGGAGTCTCGTCGACGCTCAGTGCTCCTTGAGCATGGCCTACCTCAACACCGGTCGGCTGGAGAGCTCCTCTTCCTTCCTCGAGCAGGCGGAGCGCCTCGGCCACTTCGGAGCTCGATTCATGTGGATGTCCGCCGCGACGCCTTCTGTGTGGATGCAGACCGCGGATTTCGATCGCTTCGAGGAGCTGGCTGGCCAGGCCCGCGAGCTGGCGATCGGAGCTGAGATGCCGTGGTGGACGCTGGCTCAGGGATGGCAGGCGCTAGCCGCATTCTGGAGGGGCGACTGGCAAGCCGCGCGAGAGCTCGCCCTCGAAGCAGCGCAGCACGAGCCGGACGGAGCTCTATACGGGATCGGTTTCTCGCATCTCTTTCTGATCGACAGCTACCTGGGGCGAAGCGAGAGCGCTCTAGAAGTGCTGGCGTCAAAAGACCTGCTGCCTCGAGGTGCTGGACCCCACTCCGTGGGCTCCTGGGCGATGTTGCACCGCGCGGTCGAGGGCCTGGCCGTGTTGGGAGAGAGGGAGAGAGCGGCGAGTCTCCACCCCCTGCTTCTGGGAGCCATCGACACCGGTACCGTGGTCGAAGCATGGACCCTTCAACTGTGTCAAAAAGCCGCCGGCATCTCCGCCGCTGCGGGAGGTCAGTGGGAGGTTGCCCAGGAGCACTTCGAAAAGGCTCTGCAAGAGGCGTGCGATATTCCCTACCAGAGCGAGCAGGCCGAGGTGCGTCGATGGTACGCGAGCATGCTCCTCGATCGTCGCGGGGAGGGCGACGTCGATTACGCACGGGAGCTCCTCGAAAAGGCGGTGGTTGTTTACCAGAAAATCGGCATGACGAGACACTGCGATCTGGCCAACTCACTGATCCAGGACACCTAGGAGGGCTCCGGAAATGGCAGCCGTTGTTTACCAGCAAAGAGCGAACTGCCGCGCAAATCGAGGGCTTCGGGTTCCTCTGGGGGTAGCGGCCGAGCTTGGGCGGCCGAATGGAG
>JAQBHE010000367.1:0-2715 GCA_032128015.1 Holophagae bacterium | reverse complement strand
CGCCTTGAGCCCGACCTTGGCCAGGTCGGCCCGGCGTTCCGGAGCGAGCGCCGCGATGCCGCCGATCTGGATCCCGATCGACGAGAAGTTCGCGAAGCCGCATAGGGCATACGTCGAGATGATCACCGAGCGCTCGCTGAGCTCGCCGGCACGGATGTAGTTACCAAGCGCGCTGTACGACACCAGCTCGTTGAGCGACAGCTTGACCCCCAGGAGGTTGCCGACCTTGGCGGCGTCGGCCCAGGGCACTCCCATCAGCCAGGCGAGCGGCGCGAGCAGGGTGCCGAAGATGGTCTGGAGCGAGCCCGGAAACACCCCCACGTGCTCGCTGGTCACCGGCGAAAACCCGGTGGCGCTGTAGGCCACCACTTCGCCGCCCAGCCAGCGACCGTCGATCAGCGAGTCGAGCGCCGACAGGGCGACATCGGCGACCGCGATCAAAGCGATGAAGCCGAGCAACATCGCGCCGACGTTGACCGCCAGCTTGAGGCCATCGGTGATGCCGGTGGCCGCGGCTTCGATGACGTTGCTGCCGGTCTCGATCTCAGGCAGCGGCACGTCGCCGGCGGTCTCCGAGTGCTCCTTCTCCGGATAGATGATCTTGCCGATCACCAGCGCCGCCGGCGCCGACATCACCGAAGCGGCGATTAGGTGCCCGGCCGGCACTCCGAAGGCGATGTAACCAGCGAGCACGCCACCGGCGATCGTCGCGAAACCGCCGACCATCACAGTCAGCAGCTCGGACTTGGTCATCCGCGGCAGAAACGGTCGGATCAACAGCGGCGCCTCGGTCTGGCCGATGAAGATGTTCGCGGAGCACGACAAAGTCTCGGCGCCGCTGGTGCCGATGGTCCAGCGCATGAACGTGCTGAGCCCCGCGATCAGTTTCTGCATCACGCCGAGGTAATAGAAGACGCCCATCAGGCCGCCGACAAAGATGATCGTGGGCAGCACCTTGAACGCAAACAGAAAGCCGAAACCGGGCCACACCGCGTTGGCGTCGGGGAAGTAGTAGGCGGGATCCGCGAGGTTGCCGAACAAGAACTTGGCGCCGTAGTCGGACAGGTTCAACACCGACGCCACCCGGGTGCTGAAGGACTGGAACAAGCGCTCGCCGGTGATCCCGGCGGCAACCAGCCAGGTGACGCCGGTGACGATCAGCAGCGCGCCGCCGTAGCGCTGGAGCGCCGGCCAAAGGCCCAGCCGCCCATTGACCAACAAGCCCACTACCAACGCCGCGGCGAGCCCGACGAGCGCCGCGCCGGGCAGCCAGTACAGCGCGAAACCAGCAGCGACCGAGCCCAGGAGCGCTAGCCAAGGCAGCGACGTCAGGCTAGCTGCCGCGGAGGCGCTATGGCGGAACAGGTACGCCACCACCAAGAGGCCGATCGCCGACATCCCGACGAAGCTCCAGAAGTCCTGGCGCAGGATCACCAGGGCGAGCAGGAACTGGAGCCCGATGCCCCACACGATCGGCCGCAGACTGACCTCCCAGCGGTGGTACGACATCGCCCAGGCGAGACCCAGCAGGACCAGCAGGCCGAGAACACTGACGAGATGCATCGCCCCTCCCCTCCGCTGAGGATTGCGTCAACGGTGCGGCGATCTTAGCGGCACCGCGCGACCCGGGCGCCGCGGAATCCGAATCCGATAGAGTCCCTTCCAAGCTCGACCCTGAACAACCGGCGGAGGCAGGGCCTTCTCGCGCTGCCTCGCCAAACCCACGGAGGTCACGAAGATGCCTGCCGATCTCTACTACTTAGCGCTCAGCGCCGGTCTGTGCGCGGTGCTGTGGATTCCCTACATCGTCGGGGTGCTGGCCAAGTTCGGAGCCAACCCGGATGACTACCGCGACCTGCCCAACCACCCGCTCACGCCGTTCCTCAAGCGCGCCTACCGCGCCCACGTCAACCTGGTCGAGAACCTGCCGATCTTCGCGTCGCTGGTCCTGGTCGCCCACCTCGGCAACAAGGCCAATGACATCACCGCGCTCGCTGCCGCGATCTTCTTCTGGTCGCGGCTCGCCCACGCGATCGTGTTCTGGGGCGGCTGGCCATACGTCCGCACCCTGGCGTTCGCCGTCAGCTGGCTCGCGATGATCGCGATCCTCTGGCAGATCCTGGCCTGAAGTTCCCGGCGAGCACTCGGTCCGACCCGCGCGGTGCGATCGACCAACCGCCGATCGGCTGGTCGCGCGAGCCGCGATCCACGCTTACTCGCGTCGCGAAATCAGCGTCACATCGGGAAAATCCGTTTCCCCTTGGGCGCCGTATTAGGGAGCGCTGCATCATTACCCGCGGGGGAGAAAGCTCATGAGCAACGAACAGACGATTCGAGACTTGTACGCGGCATTCCAAAGCCAGGATGTCGAGACGATCACCGGCATGGTGTCCGAGGACGTCGACTGGAACAACGATCGGGTCACGTCGCGGGAGTGTCCATGGAACGGCAACTTCAGCACGCGCGCCAAGATGCCCGGCTTCTTTCAGGCCATCGGCGAGAACCTCGACTTCAGCGTGTTCGATGTCCAAACGATCGTTGCCTCCGGGTCCTCAGTTGCGGTGTACCTACACTTCGAGTGCACCGTTCGCAAGAACGGCCGTCCGTTCAACAACGACGCCACCCACTTCTGGACCTTCAACGCCCAGGGCAAGATCATCCGCTACCGTCATTTCAACGACACCGGAGCGGAGCTCGCGGCCTGGCGCGACTGAC
>JAQBHE010000366.1:0-14629 GCA_032128015.1 Holophagae bacterium | reverse complement strand
GCCCAAGCTCGGCCGCTACGCTCAGAAGAGCTGCTCTGGGGTACTCAGGCTCCTCCGACGGTGTTCGGATTCTCCGGGTTCGGGCCACCGGTGGGATTCTTGGGGTTCTACTGGGTAGTTGGACCCTCGGTGCTATCCGGGTTCCTGGGGTAGCGGCCGAGCTTGGGCGGCCGACGAACGAGCGAGACGCCGGCAATACGCGACAGCGCCCGAACGAGAAGACAACTACCTCAGCGCCCGCAAGACATCACGGCCCTCGCGGCAATCCTCTACGCCCCAACACCTCCGCACTCGGCCGCCCAAGCTCGGCCGCTACCCCCTGAAGGGACAAGGCAGCGGTGCCGGCCCGATGTGCCGCCCGTGCTCGGCGACGCCCCCGCTCAGCGTCGCGGCGGATTGCGGTAGTCGAGCGGCGGCGCTTGACCGGGCTCGAGCATCGCCTGGTAGCCGTGGCCTTCGAGACGGCGCTCGAGCTCGGCGCGCGCTGCCGCCAGAGTCTCGGGGCTGGTCATCAAATCCCAACCGGTAGCCGCGAGCACCCGCGCCGCGAGGATCATCCCTTTCTCGCCGATGCTGGTGCCACCGGCCGCGACCGCTTGCCACGAATGCGCCGGAGTTCCCGGAACCCAGCAAGCCGCCTCGATGCCGGTGGTCGGCACCACCCACGAGACATCGCCGACATCGGTCGACCCCGGGTCGATCTTGCCGCTGAGGTCGCGCACCTTGGCAATCGACTCGAGCGGCTCCGGGGCCTCCAAGCTCTTCTGGAGATCGACCGCGAAGCGTTTCTCGGAATCGTCATAGGAGAGGTTGTTGAGCGCGCGCAGGTTTGCCATGGTCACTTTCGCCAGGGTGTCGTTGGGCAGGATGTTGTGGGTGCCGCCGAGGTATTCGACCTCGAGCTCGGTCTCGGTGGCGAGGGCGCCGGCCTGGGCGCACTTGAGCAACCGGTCGTAGAGACCGCGTACCACCGTGGCGTCGGGGTGACGCACGTAGTAGTAGACCTCGGCAAAGTCGGGGACGACGTTCGGTGCAGCACCACCGGCGGTGATCACGTGGTGGATCCGTGTCAAGTCGGGAGTGTGCTCGCGCAGCAGCTCGGCGGCGTGGTTGGTGAGCTCGACCGCGTCGAGCGCGGAGCGGCCCAGCTCCGGCGACGCCGCGGCGTGGGCGGCGCGACCGTGGAAGCGGAACTTGGCCGCCACCCGCGCCATGTTCGACGGATCGCCGGCGCTGTTGAGGCTCGCGGGATGCCAGTGGAGCACCGCGTCGACGTCAGCGAAACGACCGTCGCGCACCAGGAACACCTTGGCGCCACCGCCTTCTTCGGCCGGCGTGCCGTAAAGCCGCACCGTGCCCACGAGCTCGCCGGCGCGGATCCGGTCGGCCAATGCCACCGCCGCCGCCACCGAGCCGACCCCGAACAGGTGATGCCCGCAAGCATGACCGTAGCCGCCCTCGACACTCGCCCGGCGCTCGGGCACGGCGTCTTGGGACAGTCCCGGAAGCGCGTCGAACTCGGCGAGGATGCCCAGCACCGGATGCCCGGAGCCGAAGCTCGCGACGAACGCGGTCGGCATGCCGGCGACTCCGCGCTCGACCGTGAAGCCCTCTTCGGCGAGCGTTTCGGCCAGCAGCGCCGACGATTTCTCTTCCTGGTAGCCCGGCTCGGCCCACTCCCAGATCCGCTTCGCCGCGCTCCAGTGCTGATCGGCGCGCCGCTCGATCGACGCCTCGAGCGCCAGCTTGCCTGAGGCGACCGTCTGGTCGCCTCCCGCAAGCTCCTGCTTGCCCAAAGCGAGCTTCCGCTCGCCGCCGGCCGCCAGCGCGCCCCCGGCTGCGACCAGCAGGCCGAGAGTGAGGATGCAGCCGCCGCGCTGAAAGGTGAAGCGATTCATGTTTTCGGGTCCTCTGGATGGGTCGGCGAGCGAGTCTCGAGTGCCCGGCGATGATAGCTTGCAGGCATGAGCTCCCATGCACCAATCTCGACTTTCCGACCCGCAGTTCGCTGGATTCTGCCGGCGATACTGCTCCTCGTTGCAGTCACTGGCGCGGCACTCGCCGCACCCGCCGCCACGGCGGCGGACGATGGCGCCGCGTCGCTTCGCCTCGAACAGGTGTTGTCGTCACCGTTCCCGTCGCAGATGACCGCGGCGCCAACCGGCGGCCACGTCGCCTGGGTGTTCAACCACCAAGGTGTCCGCAATATCTGGGTCGCTTCACCGCCCGACTACCGCGGACGCGCGCTCACTCGATTCACGGCGGACGACGGCCAAGAGCTCGGCAATCTGACATTCGATTCGACCGGCCGTCGTATCGCCTATGTCCGCGGCGGCGGACCCAACTCCAAGGGCGAGTTGCCGAATCCGCTCAGCGATCCGGCCGGGGTCGAACGGGCGCTGTGGGTTCTCGACATCGCCGGCGGCGAGTCGGTGCGCGTCGCCGAGGGCACGCAACCGTTGTTTCGATCCAACGGCGACTTGCTGTTCGTCGACAAAGGCAAGCTGTGGACCGCTTCCTTTCCCGCTGCCCTGACCGAGCGGCGGAAGAAACAGACCGCGGCGCCAAAGACCGAGAGGCTGATCGACGCACGCGGCGGGATGTCGAACCTGCGCCTGTCACCAGACGGCCAACGGCTCGCCTTCGTCTCGGACCGAGGTCGCCACAGCCTGATCGGGCTCTACGACTTCGGGCCGCGATCGCTACGTTTCCTCGTGCCCTCGGTCGACCGCGACTCGAGCCCGGTGTTCTCGCCCGACGGCGCTGCGATCGCCTTTGTTCGGCAACCGGCGCGAGCCGCCCAGACCATCTTCGAGCCGCAGCGAGCGGGACAGCCATGGTCGATCTGGGTGGTCGAGCTTGAGACCGGCGATGGGCGCATCGAGTTTCAGGCCGACCCTGCCAACGGCAGCGTTTTTCACGAGCTCGAGGCCGACGACCAGATCGTGTGGACTCAGAGCGACCGGATCATCCTGCCCTGGGAGCGCGACGGCTGGCTCCACCTCTATGCGGTCTCGCTCGGTCCGGGACCCCGCAACGCCCGGCCTAGGCTCCTGACCCCCGGCTTCTTCGAGGTCGAGTACGTGGCGGCCCGAGCCGACCGCCGCGGCCTCGTGTTCTCGTCGAACCAGGACGACATCGATCGCCGTCACCTGTGGCTGCTGGCGGACGGCAGCGATCATCCGCAGGCGCTGACTTCCGGCGACGGCATCGAGCAGACCCCAGTGCCGATTCCCGGCAGCAACGCCGTCGCCTTCCTGCGCGCCACCGGCACCCGTCCGCTCCAGCCGGCGATCCGGCTCGACGACGGCAGCATCCGCGACCTCGCGCCCGATGCCCTGAAGGACTTCCCTCTCGCCGCGATGGTGACGCCGGAGCAGGTGATCTTCCCCGCCAGCGATGGCATGAAGATCCACGGCCAGTTGTTCCTTCCCGCCGCGGGTGCGACCGGCCGCCGGCCCGCGGTGATCTTCTTTCACGGCGGATCGCGACGCCACATGATGCTGGGCTGGCACTACAGCAGCTATTACCACAACTGCTACGCCTTCCATCAATACATGGCGAGCCAGGGCTACGTGGTGCTTTCAGTCAACTATCGCAGCGGCACCGGCTACGGCCTCCAATTCCGCGAGGCCGAGAACTACGGCGCCACCGGCGCCAGTGAGCTCAACGACGTCCTCGGCGCCGGCCTGTACCTGCAAGGCCGCGACGACGTCGACCCGGATCGCATCGGCCTGTGGGGCGGCTCCTACGGCGGCTACCTCACCGCCATGGGCCTATCCCACGCCTCCGACCTGTTCGCCGCCGGCGTCGACATCCACGGCGTCCACGACTGGAACAAGACGATCAAGAACTTCATCCCCAGCTACGACCCGCTCGCCGACCCGGCGCGCACCCGTCTCGCCTTCGAGTCTTCGCCGATGGCGGCAGTCGACGGCTGGCGGTCACCGGTGCTGTTGATCCACGGCGACGACGACCGCAACGTCCCGTTCACCGAGACCGTAGATCTGGTCGAGCAGCTGCGGGCACGCGGAGTCGAGCACGAGATCCTGGTGTTTCCCGACGAGATCCACGGCTTCTTGACCTACCGCCGCTGGCTCGAGGTATTCGAGCACGCGGCCGCGTTCTTTGAGCGTCATATTGGGGTGGCGAAGCAGCGGCAAGAGACGCGCGCGGTCGTCGGTGGTTAGAACCCTTGAGCGGCCAAACTTCCCCGAGTCAAGTCTTGGACGGTCAAGTGACCGTCGGGGGCCGAGGCCCGGCTGGGCCGGAGGCCCGCTAAACCTCGATCTTCCAGGCAACCCTACTATTCTCGCGAGGTATCTGGATGCACCGCGGGCAGAAGGCGTTGACTTCGCGCAGGCACGGCGTATCCTCGGCGGACAGAAGAGGCGACAGCCGTGCTACGGGGGCGGCGAACTGCTATGTATCCGCCTACCCTGAACTCTCTACTTTGAGTCATGCACCACAGCAACCGGGGCTCGACAGCCAATGATTGTCGACCTTGATCGATGGTTGGCGACCGAACAGGAAGGTGTAGCGGAGGGCCGGATATTTCCCCACGACATGTTCATCAGCCATCGCCGCTTCGATTTTCCAACCGGCCTGGTGGACGCCCTCTCCGCGAGGGGGGCCAATCCTGTTTGGGATTGTGACCTCGATCTCCGCGACAGGCGCGTGATGCAGGGCGTTGCTCGCGCAATGCGACGCTCGAGGTTTGTCGCGCTCTACGTATCTGATCGCTACGTCGATTCGCCGTGGTGCCGGGCGGAGTACCTGAACGCACTCTGGATCGAAGAGAAATACAAGATCCCACGGGCGCTCGTCATCTGCGAATCTGACACTGCCCTGTCCCGCGTCCCCGAAAGCCTTCAGGCAGCGCGCCGGTTTCTCCTGGCTGAGGCCGGTGAACATGAGCTTGCGGCCTTTGTTGTTTTCGAAAACTCAGTCGGGAACACGACAGCCGAAGGTCTACGCCATCGCGTTCCCAACGAAAGACTCGCCCAGGACGTGGGCCTCCTCTCGCTCGACGAGCAACTCAACCTTCTGGAACAGCGCACCCTCTTCTGGAGCGAACGCGGAACGACCGAAATCAACTTTGCCGAGATAGAGCGAGCCACTGTGCACCTGACCCAGCTGATGTCCGACGACCTAACCGAGGCTGAGAAGGTCTTTCGAGATGTTTGCACGGTAGTGTTCGACGCCCGCGCCTCCGACCGTCGCCGCTTTGGCATCGGACCGCAGGAACTCACTCGGGTAATACACATGGCTCGGGCCGTCGCGGCCGGTTATTCGCAACCAACTCGGGGCGCAGAGCTAAGGGGCTTAGACAAGTGGGCATACGACTTCGTTCTAAAACCCTTGCTCCTCGCGGTCGAGCTGGACGAAACGCGCTCGGAAGCTGCGCGTACGTATCGTGCACTGTGCGCGGCCTTGAGGCCCGGTCCATTCGGTCACGAGGTGCCCGTGTATCTAAACGTGCTCGAAGCGGTCGAAGCTCAACGCCAAGACGTAGCTTCTGCCGTCTCCAACCACCGAATTGCCCTGTATGACGCGGGGCGAGACAGAGGCGATGGTGCATAACAACCGGTTGCAGCGGACGGCGCCTGGCGCCGCCGCTGAACCGGAGCGTTAGCCGCCACAGTAAGGAATTCCAGCTATGCCTATCGAGATACCTGGTCTCTCAACGCTCTATGGGATCCATAGGAGGACGATAGAGCGCCAGAACGACATCCTTGCCCAACGAAAGCAGCTGGCGACCGAGCTTCGCGACAATTGCCGCGCCTGGTCAGCGGCGCTTCTCCGCACGTTCGACGAGGCCATCCGCAGGTGGGAGAACGAGGGGAGAAACGCCGCGCGAGCTGAGGTAGAGGAGCTCATCCACGACTTCATGTCTTTGGACTACTACTCGCTCGAGGAGACGAGTCCGATCCTCAAGTTCCTCCGTGAGGACGATCGATTCAACGACTTCACCTCGGCATGCGCCGCGTTCTACCGATCTGCCTTGGGCGTCAAAAGGCTCGTATACGGTGACATTGAAACGTCGCCCGGGCGATACGTTTCGAGTGGGGATGTCGGCGTCGAAGGCATGGTAGGAATCTGGCGACAGGAAGTTGAGAGAATGTTCGAAACGGTTTCGCGCGAGCACATGAAGATCCGAATTATTGTGCCGCGGTGAAGATGCACGCACCCACGCCGGAGCGGCTAGCCAAGCTGCGCGAGCGGACGCCAACCCGCCGCTTCGCACCTGGCTGGCGCCGCTCACCCGCGAAACGCTAGCCGGATCCGACTGCACCTATGGAGCAGGTTCTAGCGCAAGTTGAGTTGCCTGAATACAGGAGTGCGTCATAGTGCCGCCCTCGTCGTTGGCATCCCGCTTCGACAGCCTGCGCTCGTGGGATGGCTCGCAGGCCCGAGCGTTCGAGGAACTCTCCTATCAGTTGCTCAAGTCGAACGTTCCATCCGGCTCTCAAGCAATTCGGACTGGCAATCCGGATGGAGGCGTCGAGTGGTACGCGACGCTCAGCGATGGCACGGAGTGGGGCTGGCAGGCCAAGCACGTTCGCGGCATCGACGTGCTCCTGAGTGCGATGACCTCGAGTGTTCGACGCGTCGTTCGGGACCGTTCGAAGCTAGCCAAACTGACCTTCGTCATCTCCTCGAACTTGGCGGCATCGACGCGAGGCGGCGAACGCCTCTCGCAGCGGCAGAAGTTCGAGAACAAGGTCGCATCGTGGAAGGCGACGGTCCCGGGCGCTGCACTCATCGCCTTCGAACTGATCCAGGAGAGCGACCTCCTCGCGCTCCTTGCTCAGCCTGAACATCGCGGTCGGCTCTGGTTCTGGTGGGCGGATCCGGTGCTGGGTCCCGAGTGGCTGGCACATCGCCTTGTCGAGCAGTCGGACGCGGCCGGTGAGAGGTATCGACCGGACCTCCAGGTCGACCTGCCGATCGAGGACGATCTCAAGGCACTTGGCGCGGCCCACTCGATACTCGTGGACTTCGAGAGCCTGCGACGAAGGGTCGCAACTGCCGGCCGCGACATGCGTCTTGCGCCGGCCGGACCCAAGAATCTCATCAGGCTCCATAGGATAGTCAAAGAATCGGCCGAGCAGTTTGTCGCGGCTGGCGCGGAGGTCCTCTTCCTCGCTGGTAGCGACGCCTCCGCGCTCGGCCCGCTGAAGAGCGCCGTCAGCAACTTCCTGACCGCCACAAGCGAGGCCGAACGGCTGGAGTTCGACCTGGAACACGAATGGCGCCAGCGGCGGCCCGAAGTCCAAGGCAAAGAGAAGCAAAAGCCACCGACTGAAGCACGCGGCTATTCGGTCCGTGAGCTGCGGAATGCTGCTTCCGAGCTCGAGTCGTGGCTCGGGTCGTCCGTCGGCCGAGCGCTCCAGGAGCGAACCTACTTCCTCGATGGACCAGCCGGCTCCGGTAAGACCCATCTTTTCCTCGACGGTGTTAGACGAGCTCTGGAAGAGGGGCGCCCCGCGGTCGCTCTGTTCGGCGCGAGGTTCGGACGAGGCGATCTCTGGGGGAGCATCTGCGACCAGCTCGGACTTGAGCCGGTTGGCGCTGATGTCCTACTCGGGGCAATGGACGCCGCCGGTGAAGCGGCCGCCGCGTCGGGCCGACGCTTCGTCCTGCTGGTCGACGCTCTGAATGACACGGTTCCGCATGATTTCTGGGTGAGCCATCTACCTGCTCTGCGGTCAGCTATCTCGCGTTGGCCGCATGTCTCCCTGGCGGTGTCGTGCCGAGACACTTACTTAGGCGTGGTCGACGAAGCCACCGAGCGATCCCACTACGTGAACCGCTCTCATCCGGGGTTCGCAGGCCGTGAGGTGGAGGCCACGCAGAGGTACTTCGACCACTACCGCCTCGAGGCGCCACGGATTCCGCTGCTCGTACCGGAGTTCAGTCTGCCGCTCTTTCTGCAGCTGTACTGCGAGAGCTTGCGTGACTCTGGGCAGACCGACGCTGCGGTCGGGCACGAGGGCCGGGTCCGGATCTTCGAGCGCTATCTCGATGCAAAGTTGAATCGCGTCGCACGCAAACTGACACCTGCCGCAGTCACTGCGTACGAGATCGAGCGCGCCAAGTCGCGCGTCGTGAAGGTCGTTGACGCACTGCTAGACGAGTTCGCGGCGACCGGGAGAGAGGGTGTTCGTACCGAACGCGCCGAGGAGATCGCTACGACGGTGATGAGCGGGTTCTCCGACGATGCCGTCATCGCGCTGGGTGCGCTCCAGAGCGAAGGCATCCTGACGCGCGAACTACTCAACTTGGGCAACGACTCGATGGGCGACGGGTTCCGCATCGTGTTCCAGGCCTTCGCTGACTACTTGATCCTGCGCCGACGTCTCGCGAATGTCGTCGAGCCAATGAGCGATGCAAGTCTGCGTCGGTGGCTTCTTGAGGATTGCAGCTGGGGCATCGTCGAGGCGGCGGCCGTGTCGCTGCCGGAGCTCTACGGCGTGGAGCTTCCCGACTTCCTGGACGTGAGCGCCGACTCGATGGAGCGCGCAGACAGAGATGACGCCGGCGAGCGACGTCGTTCGGGGCGAGCACAGAACGTCTTACGGTCGGTTATTAAGACGTTCCCGTATCGGGACGCCAAGGCCGTTACCGAGAGATCCATCGAACTCCTAAACCAGAGCGGTCGGTGCGTCTCGCCCGCCGAACTGTTCCGAACGCTGTTCCTCATCGCACCCCAGCCGGCCAATCGCTTGAACGCGGACGCGCTCCATCGATACCTGATGAACCTTCCAATGGCGCGTCGGGACTCGTTCTTTGGGTTCGCCACCTACCGCGAGATCTTCGACGAATCGAGTCCGACCGCCACGCTAGCTCGGTGGGCCGCTCGCGGGCCCTATCCCGAGTATGACGCCCAGGTCGTTGAGCTGTCGTGTGTACCGCTCGCATGGTTGCTGTCGTCCCCGAACCGGTTCATGCGCGACTGGGTGACGAAGGCGTTGGTACAGCTGCTCCGAGGCCATCTCGACGTTGCACGCCGGTTGGTCGATCGCTTCTGGGAGGTCGATGATCCCTATGTGGTTCAGCGGGTCATCGTCATCGCGTACGGGTCCCTCATGCGCAGCAATCCAGCTCACCGCAAGGAGGCCAAGAAGCTGGCAGCGCGGATCCGGGACCTTGTATTCGCGCGGCCGGTTCGGGCCGACGAGCTGATGCTCGACGCGGCAAGAGGTGCGGTCGAGTGGGGTGTCGTGCACAAGGTCCTCCCCAAGCAGGCGCTCGCCGACATCAGGCTGCCGTATGGACTCTCTCCACCGAGCGCGCCGCCAACCGAGGCCACTCTTGAGAAGAAATACGGCTTCAAGGAGAACCAGCCCGATGCTAAGGACTACAGCACGATCCGCTTCTCGCTGATGGGCATGGGCGACTTCGGTCGCTACGTGGTGGAGCCGGGCGTTCACAACTTTTCGCGCTATCGGCACGGCGAGGAGTTTCCCGAGAAGGAAACAGCGCTGGTGCTACTGCAGCGAGCTTTTTCGAGGCAACCGACGAGACGGTCTTGGCGTGACGATGAGTATCCCGCGGATCGAGCGCAGCGCTGGGTGTTCCGACGGACGCTGGCTCTAGGCTGGACGCCGCAGCTTTTCGGCCACGAGGATCGCATAGTCGGTGACTGGCACGGCGGACGCGAGGCGCACAAGGCCGAACGGTGGGGCAAGAAGTACCAGTGGATGGCGTACCACGAGTTGCTGGCGCGTATCGCCGACAACTTCCAGCCTGCTCGAGGCTGGGACGACTCCGGGCCATATGAAGGACTTCACCAGATCATTGGCGAACGGGAGATCGATCCCAGTCTGCCCCCAGTCGACTATCGCGGTTTTGCGGAACGCGAGGGTAATACCAGTCCAACGTGGCGGCCTTCTCCGCTTGCGATAGTCGATTGGCCGCCAGGTCGACTCGACTTCAGGCAGTACGGCGGGAGCATCGATCGATTTCTGGCCGATGCCGCGTCTCAGCCCACGCTCGATCGTGTGATCTTTCTAACAGACGAGCAGGGCGACAGATGGTGCCTGCTTCACGCGTACCTTTCACAAGGCGATCCATCCTCGGACAAGAGCTGGCGCGGTCTTCAGCAGCCGTTTGCGCTCGACAGCTGGCTGGCGCCCCGGGATCAGGCAGCGGCGCTGCTGCCGCATCTTCCGCGGCTACGACGTTCGGATTGGCGGATCCGTGGCGACGATCGGGGCCACATCGATTGCTGCTATGCCGGTGAGGTCGGATGGACCCCGCACACCTGCTATCACCGTCACTCGGACTTCATGGCGGTCGACGCCGCCGACCAGAGCTGGCAGCTCGTTCCTGTGGCTGAAACAGTCGGCTGGGAGGGAGGCATCCTCGACTGTTCGATTAGCGATTCCGTGTTCGCGGCGATGCCGTCGACGTTCATTCAGGCGAGGGCGAATCTAACGCTGGACGAGCGAGGACCGTCGTGGCGGGACGCTGCCGGTGTCGTCGTCTTCACGAACTATGGCAACGAGTCCGTTGGTTACCGGAAGGCGCTCCTGGTGCGCGACAGGTGGCTTCGGTCGTTCCTCAAGAAGTATCACCTGGAGTCGCTGGTTGTGAGCTGGTTCGAACGGCGACTGATTGACGGCGATCACCGGCAGCAGCATCCGTCCGAGGACGTCTACTCTGCCGCGCGGATCGACGCTGACCTCAACGTCTTCGTCGCAGAGCAAGTGCGCGAGCGGCGATGAACGACAACTGACCTGCGAGCGGGTCTCGGAGCCATGAGCGAACGAACGTGTTGCCCGTGCCGAGAACATCCGGCACCTCGAAGCTAGGGCAAGCTCGATGAGGAGACCTGCAAAGTCGCATTCGAAATGCGAAATTGCACGCAATGAGCTCCCATATCCACCTTCGCCGTTCGCTCGAGCCGACTCTCTTGCAGGCGGCCGGGGAGTTCCCAGCCGTGGTGCTGACGGGTCCTCGGATGTCGGGCAAGGCGACGCTGCTGAATCGACTTTCGGGAGCTCGCACCGCTACCTGTCCCTCGAGCTGCCCGACGTCCGGGCGGCGGCGCCGGCCGACCCGCGTGGATTCCTGGAGGCTTTTCCGCCGCCGGTCATCTTCGACGAGGTCCAGTACGCCGCCGACCTCCTACCCTACGTCAAGGAACGGATCGACGCGGCGCGGGAACGCAACGGCCAATACCTTCTCAGCGGCTCGCAGAACCTGCTGCTTCTGGAGAGGGTCACCGAGTCGCTGGCCGGGCGCGCCGCGGTGTTGCGACTGCTGCCGCTCTCCCAGCAAGAGGCCGCCGGACGGCCGCAGCACGTCGGTCCCTGGTGGACGGCGATCGACGGCGCCACGGAGGCGGCCCTGACCGGGGCGGCTGGCGCCGAGGCGCCTGCGGCGAGCCCCGCTTTCGCCGAACTGTGGAAGAGCTTTCTTCGCGGCGGCTACCCGGAGCTCGTCGCGCAAGCCCGGCGCAATCTGCGACTGTGGCATGCGAGCTATCTCCAGACCTACGTCGAGCGCGACGTGCGCACGCTACGGCAAGTCGGCGATCTGTCGCAGTTCCAGGGCTTCTTGCGGGTGTTGGCCGCGCGCAGTGGTCAGCTTCTCAACCTCAGTGACGTCGGCCGCGAGCTCGGGCTCGCCGCCAACACCTGCCGGGCCTGGCTCTCGGTGCTCGAGGCGAGCTACCAGGTCTTCGTGCTCCGGCCCTATTTCGCGAACGTCGGCAAGCGCTTGGTCAAGACGCCCAAGATCTACCTCACCGATGTCGGGACCCTGTGCTACCTGGCCGGCCTGCGCGACGCCGGGCACGCCGCCGCCGGGCCGCTTGGCGGCGCCATCCTGGAGACGGCGGTGCTGTCGCAGCTCGTGCGCACCACGGCTGCACCGCGGCGAGGAACCGCGGCTCTACTTCTGGCGCACGGCGGCTGAGAGTGGAAGTCGACTTCATCGTCGAGCTCGGCGGCAGGCTGGTGCCCATCGAGGTCAAGCTGTCGGCAACTCCGCAGCCGCCCATGGCCACCGGGATCCGGGCCTTTCAGAAGGACCTCGGCTCTCAGGCTGGCGCCGGCAACGTCGTGCATCCGGGGGACGTCCGCCTGCCTCTGGGCCCGCGAGTCCGCGCCCTTCCGTTCGCGGAGCTTGGAGATGGTCCGCGTTCCGAGTCGAGCTCAACTGCTCTTGGCCGACTCTCTCGGCTAGCGAGGAGTTGCTGGGGGGCGTACTCCATTGCTGCGGATATAGGCCATCGCGTCGAGCGGGCGCTGGACGTGTCCATTCGTTCGAGCGCGGCGGGATCGCCGGCGTAGACGCTCGTCCGTCGGCCGCCCAAGGTCGGCCGCTACCCCAAGAAGGAACACGCAGCCTTCGAAGACCGCGCCCGTCACCGCCAGTTCGCTCGCTTCCTTGCGACGGTGGCCGCAGGCCGACGCCGCAACGATCGTCGTGAGGTGAAGGGCCGGCGACACCGGCACGACGATCTATACCCAAGTCCTGAATCGCGGCGGGCACGGCGTGGCTCGTCCGTTGGACGGGACGGCGGAGACGGCAAGGGCGCTACGATTCTCGCGAGGTATCTGGATGCTGTGCGGGCAGCAGGTGGCGCCGGCACAGCCTAGCCCCGGCGGACAGGGGAGGCGACAGCCGTGCGACCGGGGCGGCGGACGGCCATGAAACCGGCTACGCTGAACTGTCTACTTTGAGTTCGCCGGCTTGAAAGCCTTGCTAGAGTGAGACCATGAAGGAAGCAGTAGAGGTCGAGGCCCGAAATGGCTTCCGCGTCTGGGTCCGCTTCGATGACGGAACCGAGAGCGAGGTCGATCTTGCCGACCTAGCGGGTCGCGGCGTGTTCAAGGCGTGGGAGGACCGCGCTTTCTTCAACGGTGTGCACGTCGGCCCAGCCGGGAGCATCGCATGGTCGGATGACGTGGAGCTATGCCCAGACAGCGTGTTCCTTCGGTTGACGGGTCAGAGCCCGGAAGACCTTTTCCCAAGACTGGCTGATCGGGCGGTGCATGCCTGAGCTTGCCCGCTTCTACGGAATTGTCATCCACATGTACGCTGGCGATCATCCGCCACCGCCGCCTTCGCGAAGACTTCGACCTGAGATTCAAGCTGGTCGCCCAGGCGGTCTCTCTCGGATTCCAGGGCGGCACGCAACTGCAGATTCAGCCAGAAGCGATCGCTGGTGCCGAGGAAACGGGTGATGCGACCACCGCACCTTGCGGGCACCCCTTCGGCACCGCACCTCAGGGAACCACACGACCCTCGAGCTTCCGGTAGACATCCGCTCGATGTCCGATCCGAAGGATCCAGAGCTCCTCTTCGCGCGAAGCGAAGACAACCCGCCACGGACCGACTCTCAACGACCACAATCGCTCCCGTGTATACGCGAGCGGCTTGGCAAACTCCTCCGGCCTGCTCACCAACTTGCGCTCGATCGCGGCTCGAATGCGCTTTCGAGTCGGCCCATCCAGCTTCGGAATGTCGTTCGAGACTACCTGCGGGTGGTAGAGGATCGTGAACTCGGCCACGGACCGCGCTGCCTACTTCCAGGCGTCGCCGTGAGGGAGCGCCCGCTCGCGGTCGAACGTCGCGAGCCGGCTCTCGCCCTCCTCGGCCCAGTAACGCTCTTCTTCCTCCGCGTGGGACTTGGCGAGTATTTCGCGAACCAGGACCGAGACCGACCGTCCTTCGCTTTCGGAGCGTCGCTGCAGCCAGTCGGCGAGATCCTTGTCAATCACGGCGGTGATTCTCGGGTTGACAGCCGGCATGATTCACCTCGTAGAAATCAGTGTAGCACAAGTGCGGCACTTGCCGCCGGCCGCTTACCGCCGAACCCGCACAAGTGCGTGGCACCCGCGCGGCGCAGGTAGCGCTGCCTCGGTCTTCGCCCCACAAAAGAAGAATGACGCGAAACAGTCAACCGATCTTGCATCTTGCAGGCCTGGTGACACGCACTTACTCCGAGTCGCGCTCTTCGGTGGTCAGGCCGTGGCGGATGGCGTACTTGGTCAGCCCGGCGACGCTGTGGATCCCGAGCTTGTTCATAATCCGCTCGCGATGGCTGCCGACGGTCTTGACGCTCAGGTGAAGCCGCGCCGCGATCTCCTGGGTGGATCCGCCTTCGGCGATCAGCGGCAAGACCTCGCGCTCGCGGCCCGATAGTTGCGCCGTGGCCGGGGCCCTCTGGCCCGAGAGGTGGGCGGCGTCGTTGTCGACCACGGTCGCGGCGACCGCGGGACTCAAGTAGCTCCGACCCGCGGCGACCTCGCGAACGGCCTGCGCGAGCTCCTCGGCAGCGCAGTCCTTGAGCAGATACCCCGCGGCGCCGGCGGTCTACCTCACCGACGTCGGGACCCTGTGCTACCTGGCCGGCTGGGCGACGCCGGGCACGCCGCCGCCGGGCCGCTCGGCGGCGCCGCCGGAAGCGGGTGCCAGGTAACCGGAACAACAGCCTGCGACAGCTTCCCAGTCGCTCTCGGTGACCACGGCCTGACCAGGGCTGGCTCTGCTTCCCTCACGCACTGATGTTCTTTTCCTACCCCGGTGCCACGAGAACGGCCTTCTTCAGCCGCGGTGGAGACTCTCAGCACAATCAAGGAGAACGTGATTCCGGCGCGCTTTGAGGGAG
>JAQBHE010000365.1:0-5144 GCA_032128015.1 Holophagae bacterium | reverse complement strand
GAGGAGTTGTTGGGGCGTACGCGAGTGCCTGCGAACGGACCGTGCCGTCGAGCGGGCCGGGTATGCCTTTCGGTTCGGACGTCGTGGATCTCAAGCGGTCTCGCTCGATCGTCGGCCGCCCAAGCTCGGCCGCTACGTTCTGAAGGAACAGAAGGTACCTTTCGGCGCTGGCTGGAGCGACCACAGTCCCTCGATCTATTGCCGTGCGATATATCGCCAGGCAATGTAGTATCGAATCATGGATCCAGGCCGCCACCTACCGCTCACCCCGCCGGCCCTCCACGTCCTGCTCGCGCTCGCCGCCGGAGAGCGCCACGGCTGGGCGATCCTCAAGGATGTCGAAGCCGCGACCAACGGTCGGATCCGGCTCAGCGCCGGCACGCTCTACGGCTTGGTGAAACGGCTCCGGCACCAAGAACTGATCGCCGAGTCGAACGAACGTCCGCCGATCGGCGAGGACGACGCACGCCGGCGCTACTACCGCTTGACCGACCTCGGTCGGCAGGTCGCGAGAGCCGAGATCGAGCGTCTGGAACAGACGGTGGCGGTCGCGCACGGTCTCGATCTTGCCGGGAGCGAAACCTGATGGCCACGAAACGAAAGGCCAAGAACCCGGCGGGGACTCCAGGCCGCGGCTTCTCGCTGCTCACCCGCCTGTTCCCCGCGCGCTTTCGCGACGACTACGAGGACGAGATGACGGCGGTGCTTCAAGCAGAGCACGCCACAAAACGCGGAGGCTGGAGCCGGCTGGGATTCTGGTCGCGGGCGGTTCTCGACACCCTGCGCTCGGCGTCGCGAGAACACCTCGCAGACCTCGGAGCCGACCTCCGCTATGCGGCGCGCACCTTGCGCAAGCGGCCGTTGTTCCTGATCGTCGCGGTGCTCTCGCTCGGAATCGGAATCGGCGCCACCGCAACCGTGATGGCGACGATCAGTGCGGTGTTTCTGCGGCCGCTGCCCGGGCTCGCGCACCCCGATCGTCTGGTGAACGTGAAGCCTCACGAGGCCTCCGAGGAGTCATCTAGTCTCGGCTCGTACCCGAGCTACCGTGACTTGCGCGAGAGCGGTACGACCCTCGCGGCACTTGCCGGTTTCAACGGCACGATGGTCACCGTCAGCCTGGGTCGCGGTGGCGACCCCGAGGTGCTGCCGGCCCAGATCGTGACCGCGAACTACTTCTCGACCCTCGGCGTAGAACCCCTCCGCGGCCGGTTCTTCGCCGCCGATGAGGAGCTCGAGGCGCATCCGGTCGCGGTGATCAGTGAACCGTTCTGGCGAGACCGGCTCGGCGCCGTGGAGCCGCTTCCTGGACTCCTGATCAACGGGGTCCGCTTTGACCTCATCGGAGTCGCGGCGCCGTCCTTTCGCGGTCACTTCAAGGGCTTCCGTTTCGATGTTTTCGTGCCACTCGGGATGGCGGAGGTGGCCGGCCTGCCCAGCCACGATGACCGCGCGGCATCGTGGATTGAGATGGTCGCTCGGCTGGCCGACGGCGCCACGATCGAGGACGCCGAGGCCGATCTCGGACGCGCGGCGCGACTGCTGAGCGCGAACCACCCGACGATCCACCGCGACCTCGAGATCGAAGTCGAGCCGATGACCGGCCTCGACGCCGACTTCCGCGGTGGTTTGGTGCTGTTCCTCGCCACCCTGTTCGCGATCTCCGCCCTGGTGCTGGTGATCGCTGGGCTCAACGTCGCGAGCATGAGTCTGAGCCGTGAAGTGTCGCGCCGCCACGAGATGGCGGTTCGCGCAGCACTCGGGGCGCCACGGGCGCGACTGGTACGCCAACAGCTCACCGAAGCTTTGTTGCTGGCGCTGGTGGCCAGCGGGCTTGGAGTCTTGATCGCGCGCGCGGCGACCCGGGCGGTGAGCGCGGCGTTCGCGAGCGTTGACTCGAGGATCCTGCTCGATGTTCGCCTCGATCCGACGACGCTCCTCGCGGTCATCGTCCTGGCGTTCACCGTCGCCCTGCTCTCCGGGCTCGGACCTGCGCTGCGCTCGAGTCGCGACCGCCAAGATGGACGGCGCGCCGGGCTGCGCGCCGGTGCGCGGGCAGTAGTGGGTGGTCAACGCTGGCGACGCGGCCTGGTGGTCGGCCAGGTGGTGCTGTCCTTCGTGATCCTGGTTAGCGCCTCGCTGTTCCTGCGCGCCCTACGTGCCGCCACCGCCATCGACCCCGGGTTCGATCCACGCGGCGTGGTCACGATGTCCATCGACCCCGACCTGGCGCGCCTCGAGCCAGCCGCCGCAAGCGCTTTGTTCACCGACCTCCGGAGAGAGGTCGCGGCATCGCCTGGCGTCGTCGCGGCCGGCTGGGCGACCCGGGTGCCGCTCAGCCTCGGCGCCCGCTTCTTCGCCAACACCCTGACCCTCGAGGTACCGGGCTGGCAGCCGCCTGCCGGCGCCGACGGCTTTGCCATCGAGCACGCGATCGTCTCAGAGGGCGCCCTCGAAGCGCTCGGCGTGCCGGTCGTCGAGGGTCGCGCGTTCTCGACGATCGACCGTGGCGACAGCACTCCGGTGGCGTTGGTCAACCAAACTCTCGCCGCCCGCTTCTTCCCGAACTCGAGCGTGCTGGGTCACATCGTCCGGCACGGCGGCCGCGAGCTCGAGATCGTCGGCGTCGTCCGCGACGCCAAGTACCGCACCCTCGACGAGGCACCGACACCTTTCCTCTACCTGCCGTTCGACCAGAATCCGCCGCGGCGCGCGGTACTCCTTGCGCGCTCGGCCGGCGACAGCGCGGCTCTGACCCGGAGCGCTCGCGACGCGGTCCGCGGACTCGCTCCCGAGCTGCCAGTACCCGAGCTCGGTCCGCTCGAGGATCGCCTGGCGTCCGCCTACCTGCCACAACGCGTCGGCGCCGCCGCGGCCGGGGTCCTCGGCGGCGTCGGGCGGTTGCTGTGCGCGGTCGGACTCTACGGGGTGCTCGGCCACTGGGTGAGCGCGCGGACGGCGGAGATCGGTTTGCGAGTGAGCCTGGGTGCTACGCCCCGCGACGTCCTCCGCCTGGTGATTCGGCAGGGAGTGGTGCTCGCCGCGATCGGGGTGGCGGTCGGTGCGCCGATCGCGGTCTTTGCGTCGAGCCTGTTCCGGACCTTTCTCTACGGACTCCACCCGATCGACCCGCCGACCTACTTGCTGGTGACCGCGATTGTGGTGTTGGCGGCGCTGGCCGCGAGCGCGTTGCCTGCGATGAGGGCGGTGCGGGTCGACCCGTTGGTGGCTTTGCGGTCGGAGTAGTCGGGTGTCGCACGATCCACCGGATGGTGAACCGCTGGCAAGTCTCGGCCTGAGAGCAAGCGGCCGGGCGAGCGTTACGTACCACGGTATCGGGAAGCTGTGAGCGGGCAGCGAGGAATACGAAGGCGCGCCTTCGAAGCTGGACAGCGTGGGCTATCGAGGACTCTTCTTGGACTGGGCAGCAATTGCCGGTCCCAGCCGTGCGGAGCGACGAGGCTGACTCGGTTCGCAATTTCGCCCGATCTGCCCTCTGGCTCGGCGACAGCGAGACCAGTCATGGGAGGATTCGAAAGGTGCGACGCCCCCGCCAACGATAGATCCCGAAATCCGTCCGATCGGTGGTGCAGACGAGATCGGAGTCGACCTCCTCGGCCAGCGCGACCAGCGTCGCGTCGGCGAAGTCCATGGGCACGTCAGAATACTGGACCACCAGGCGGCGACAGCGTTCGAGTGCGGCGCGACTCGTGGGAACGACGATAGCGCCACCCTCGATGAAGAAGCTGAGGCAGGTCTCGACGCCGCGCCGTGCTCTGCTCAGCAGGTGGGTTGACTCGGTGAGCACGGCCTCCGTGCTCAAGACGGGTTGTTGCCAGCTTTCGAAGAACTCGCGAAACTCCTCGTGACGCGCTTGGCTGCGATCCAGGAGCGAGACGACGGCGCCGGTGTCGAGCAGCAGCTCACCGGCCACGGAGACTCTCGACGACGTACTCGCGATGTCTTTCCGCGAGGTCGCTGATCCCGGTGTCGACCGCACCGAGCAAACCACGGACCCGGTCGGCCTTGGAACTACTCGATCCGACCTCGAGGTACTGCTCGAGGGCGAGGCGCACGATCTCCGAACGCTTCCGCCGCATTTTCCGCGCCGCACTCTCGAGAGAGTCGCTCAGCTGTTCGGAGAGACGGACGGTCAGTTGGCGCGAAATGTTGCCCTCCTTCTTTGATGCGACGGTCGCAAGATGCCATTGCATGTCAGTGCAATGCATCCCTAGGCTACCAGAATCTCGGGACGAGCGTGGCCCTACCGCGCGTCGTGCTCGGCGACCAACCGCTTCGGCGCGATCTGCCTCCACGCCTGCGCCAGGACTTGGCGAAGGCTGTCCGGGTCGACCGCCGCCAGCCGGACCACCACCGCCGGGTAGTTGCGGTAGTGCTCTGTGATGAAGAAAGCCTCGGGGTCGGCGGCGATCAGGATGTCGCGCTCGTCAAAATCGATTCGCACCGCCAGGGTCTCGCCGTCTTCACGGAGTCGCACCAGGAACTTGCGGCCGACTCGGAACGCCGGCGTGCCATACGAGGTTCCCGGCTCGACGCCTGGCAGCTCGAGCGCGATTGCGGACACCTCCTGAAACGACATTCCGCGCTTACGCTTGCGCGATCTCGCCGTCATCGTCTTGCCTCCCGCCGAGCCAATGCTACCCAGCATTCCCGAGGCAGCCTCTGTGGTCCCGAGATCGTGGCCGCTACGATGAGCCTTCTCACGAACACAGGTGCTCCGCGTGGCGAACTCACTCTCCCCGCATAACCAATGCGCGATACCGCCGCGCCCTACCCTCGGAGTCGAGCTTGCGACCGGCGCCGCGTGCGCTCTCGTGGCAGCCCTGCTCGCGTTTCGCCACATGGTCACCGGTGGATTCTCGAGGGTGCCAGGAACCGTCGAGGACGGTCGGCTGACAGGGCTGTTCCTCGAGCACACCTGGGGCTGGCTCGCGGGAGCGCGGGGCCACGAGAGTTTGTGGGGCCTGCCGGCGTTTTTTCCGGCGGGTGACAACGCGGTCGCGTTCAGCGATTCCATGCTCTCGTTCGGACCGCTCTACTGGCCGTGGCGGCTCCTCGGCTTCGCCCCTGACACCAGCTATCAGCTCTGGCTCTCGAGCGCGCTCGCGGCGAGCTTCCTCGCG
>JAQBHE010000364.1:0-4209 GCA_032128015.1 Holophagae bacterium | reverse complement strand
GTGCCCGCTCGATGTCACGGCGATTCGCAGCAATGGCGTACGCGCCAACAACTCTCATTCGGCCGCCCAAGTTCGGCCGCTACCCCCGGAAGGGACACGGCAGTGCCGGTCCCATTTTCCAAGTGGATCTCGACGTCTTGGATGGGGCGGAGAGACAGTTCCTACGGCCCAGGCTTCTAGCGGGCCTCCGGGCTTGCTGGGCCTCGGACCCCGACGGTCACTTGACCGTCCAAAACTTGACTCAGGAAGTCAAGGTCGGCCGCTGAAGGCTTCTAGCCAAGCCGGCCGGGGCCGCGGCGCCCTCAGGTCGTCGGGTCGGCGCTGTCCTGTGACAGGTCGCGGGCCTGGCGGGTGATGTCGTCGAGGTCGAAGGTCACGAGCTCGGAACCGTTGTCGGCGATCAGCTGGTCGAGACGCGCGACGACTCGCTGTCGGCGTTTCAGGAGCGAGTCGAGCTCCATCCAGCCGAGGAGGCCGCCCGCCGCGACCCGGATCTCCTGGTCGGAGACTTGACGCAGCCGCTCGAGCAGAGCTCGGTCGCAGGTGACCAGCGGCGTGTCCTTCATCAGATCGGGAAGGCGCCGGAACGCGCGTGTGTGGTCGATGTACCATAGGCGACCGTTCGGATCAAAAAGCAGGTTGCCCTGGTGACGGTCGAAGTTATAGATCAAATGATCGAATACGTGCATCGCTTGCTTTTGAGTACGGTGGGGCGCGGAGAGTCCTGCCGCTGAAACGCGCTCGATCACCGCCGCTTCGGTCTGCGCGTTCTCGATCCACAGCTGCAGCGATCCCGACTCGCCGTGGAAGGTGCGGAGGACTGTCGGCGGCACCCGGTCGAGGCCGAGCAAACGGCTCAGGCGATAGGCGATCACTTCGAACTTGTAGCTGTCCCGGAAGTGGCGGCGGCTGAGCCTTGACTCGTGCTTCGAGGGAAACTCGACGTCGACGGTGCGGAAGGCGCCGCGGAGACGTACACCGTCGCGTTCGAGCGTGACCTTGAGCAGGTGGTTGATGCCGGTCTCGACGCGTTTCTGCTCGACCACCGGAGCGGTTTGCAGGAACTCGAGCAGTTCATCTTCGGAGGCGAACGGCAGCGGCGCGCCGTTGGCGTCCAGCCAAGGAGAGCTATCGGCGGCCGCGGCAACGGGCCCGGTCTCGAGCGCGATCAGAATCGCGGGCGCGACCAGAATCGCGAGCGCGACCAGCACTGTCAGCGGGAGTCTTCGGAAGGGAGAGGGAGAACCGGAAAGCTCTCGCGGACAGCGTCGCATTGTTGTACTCCTTCGTTGTGTGGACCCGCGAGCCCTGTAGCCGCAGCCGCCACTCTCCAGTACGCCGCTGACCGTCGGGGGTTCCTCCGTTTCGCGAAGTCCGACTGGACGGTTGGTCAGTAACGGTGCTGCTTCTCGGCCGGCTCCGGAGCTCGAGCGGGCTCGCGCGGTCGGTTTGTGGCATTGTCTTGCTGGCCGCAGCGCTCGACGATCGAGCACCGCGATAGGTCGCCCGGGTGGGTCGGGCCGAGGAGTGAGAAATTGAACCGGACACCGGGATTCGCGTGGGTTGTCGGCTTCGCGACGCTAGTTCTTGGCTCCCTCGGCGGGTGCGCGGATCAGCGTACCGCCCGCGAAGCGGAATCGCTTTCAGTCGAGCAGGAGGAAGGAGCGGAGATCGGTGCGCTCCAAGCAGCCGATCTGCGTCCCATCCTTCGTGAGGTCGGCGCCGCCGAGGGACCGGTCACCAAGCTGGTGGTGGTGTTCGCACGGCCTGTGGTCGAGTCCGCGGAGATCGGTCGCGAGGCGCTGCCGGAGACCGTGCTCTCGATCGAGCCCGACGTCGCGGGCCTGCTGTCGTTCGACGATGCTTCGACTTTGAGCTTCGTCGCAGACCAGACGTTCGCGCCTTCGACCAGCTACCGGGTGGTGCTGCGCGCGGTGCGCACCGCGGCCGGCGTGCTCGAGCCTCCGGGTCCGGACGCTTGGAGTCACTCGTTTACGACGCCGTCGTTCTCCTTCGTGCGCATGGACCTCGTCGATTGGCGCGAGGACGAGCGCCGCGCGACCGTCGATCTGGTGTTCTCGGGTGCGGTCGACCCCGCCGCGATACGGAGACTCACCGGCTTCCAGCTGCTCGACGGCGGCCGTCGTCTGCCGGCGTCGCGCGTCGCGATGCTGGAGCCCGAGGCCGCCAACACCGCGCGCTTCGAGCTGCGGAGCGTCGAGCTGCTCCCCGGTCGCGCAATCGAGCTCACCCTCGCGTCTGGGGAAGCGGGGCTCGCGGGCTCGCGCATCGAACGCCCGGCACGCGCCAGAATCGAGCTCGACAGTGGCCCCGCGATGTCGATCAAGGCCGCGGCCCTCGGGGAGTCGGCGACCGGATTCTTCGTCCACGTGGTGTGCGACGACTCGGCAGTACCCGGCCAGCGCTGGTACTGGGATCAACACCTCCAGGAAGGCTTCGAGCTGTCGTCGCGCTGCGAGCTCGCTGAGGGCGAAGCCGCAGAGCGGGTGCGCATCGTGCCCGCGGTCTCGGGGCTGACCGTGGCGTCGGCCGAGGGTGGCTTCAAGATCCTCGGCGACTTTGCACGCGGCAGCTACTCGTTGCAGATCGATGCCGGCACGCGCTCTCAGCAAGGGTCGCCGCTGCGCCGCGCCCTCTCGGTCGACCTGACCGTGCCCGCGCGCTCGCCGCAGCTGCGTTTTCTGGGTCGGGGCCGCTACCTGCCGCGGCGGGCGTGGGGCTCGGTGCCGGTGCGCCACTTGAACGTCGATCGCGCGAAGGTCTCGGTGCGCCATGTGCCGCCCGAGAACCTGCTGTTCTGGATGAGCGAGCCGTACGGCGAGCGCGCCACCGAGCGCACCAGCAACCTGATCGCCGAGACCGAGATCGCCCTTCCTTCCGAGCTCGACACCGAGGCGACCACCTACGTCGATCTCAGGTCCTTGGTGCCGGCGACCACCAAGGGGCTGGTGGAGGTGACGCTGGCGAGCGGGGTCACCCACAGCGCTTCGCGGATCGTGCTCACCGACTTGCTGCTGGTCGCCAAGCGCACCGGGGCCACCACCGCCGAGGACTGGGGCGATGCGGTGTCGGCGTGGGTCCTCGACCAGGACACGCTGCGTCCTGAGCGCGGGGTCGAGGTCAGCCTGGTGCGAGCCAGCGGCCAGCCTTTCGGCACCTGCACTACCGGCGCCGACGGCGGTTGCGCGATCGCCATCGAGCGCGGCGTCGACCCGAGCGCGCCGTTCGCTCTGCTTGCGCGCCGCGCCGACGACATTACTTATCTCGAGCTCGGCGAGCTCAAGGCCGAGGTCCAAGAGGCGCGGATCGCCGGCACTCGATACCGCCAGCCGGGCGGCTACCTGGCCTCGGTGTACGCCGAGCGCGGGGTCTACCGGCCGGGCGAGGTCGCCCACCTGGCGATGGTGGTGCGCGCCGAGGACCACCGGGCGCCGGCGGCCGGCATGCCGGTCGACCTCGAGCTGGTCGACCCGCGCGGCAAAGTCGTGCGCAAGCTCGCGCTCGAGGTCAACACGGCGGGCTTCGCGGCGGTCGACATCCCGTTCGCCGCCTTCGCCACCACCGGCCGCTACGAGGCGCGGGCGCGAGTCGCCGATCGCCAGGTCGGTGCGACCCGCTTCCAGGTCGAGGAGTTCGTGCCCGAGCGCCTCGAGGTCAAGGTGGCTTCGTCGGCCACCGACTTCCTGAGCAGCCAGCCGATGGCCGCCGAGGTCAGCGCCCGCTATCTGTTTGGCGGCGTCCCCGCGGGCCAGCCGGTCGAGCTCACGTGCGAGCTCGAGCCTGCGGTCTTTGCGCCCTCGGCGAACGCCGAGTACCACTACGGGGTTTGGACCCCCGAGGAACGGCCGCAGCGACCACTCGCGCTCGGCACCGTCTCGGGCACACTCGACGATGACGGCGCGGCACAGCTGTCTTGTCCGGCGGCGCGCGGCGGCGGCCTTCGCGGTCCGGCGCGGTTGTGGGCCCGGGCGGCGGTCGCCGAGGCCGGCAGCGGCCGGACAACGGTCGGCGAAGCGGCGACCCCGGTGCACCCCGAGCGTTATTACCTCGGTCTCAAGACCGGGGTCCGCCGGCTCGGGGTCGGCGACGAAGCGCGGATCGAAGGCGCGGTGGTCGATTGGCAAGGCCGCCTTGCGACCACGGTCAAGACGGTCGAAGTCGAGCTGGTGCGACTCGACTGGGAGTGGG
>JAQBHE010000363.1:0-3812 GCA_032128015.1 Holophagae bacterium | reverse complement strand
GCCGCAGCAGCCATCACCAGGGGCACGTCGCGGCGGGCCGGGCTAAATAACACCGCGAACGCGAGCGACGCCGACCCGAGTGCTGCGAGCTCGACGATTGGAGGCAGGACTCCTGTCGCCGCAGTCTGGGGCGCCCAGCCGAGCGCGGCCACCACCTGGGAGGCGGCGATGCTGCCGAAGGCGAGCTTGAGCAGCACCATGGCGGCGCCGGCGAACCTCGAGGTGCCGGCCGCGAGCTGCTGCTCGGCGAGCTCGGCGATCGCGGTGGTCAAGGTCAGTCCGGGCATCAAGACGATCAGCGACGCGATGGTTACGGTCTGGACCGATAGCGGCCTAACGAACGTGGCCGCTGCGGCGGCGAGCAGGGTGGCGACGAAGGCGGCGATCGCCTCGTAGGACGGAGCGAACGCCGGGTGGCGGCGACTGTGGCGTTCGAGCAGCCCGACGACCGTGCCGATTGCCGCCGCGACCACCAGGTCGGCCCAGCCGGCGCGCAGCAAGCCGGCGACCGCGGCGGCGGCGAGACCGTGGGCGAGGACGTGAGCGACCTGGCGGCGCGCCGACAGCGGCCGGTCGAGCGCGCGCAGCTCGGTTCGACCGGCCTGGACGTCGAGCTCGCCATCGATCACCCGGTCGGAGATCTCGGCGGCGGCGCACAGAGCGCCGAGGTCGATGCCGCCCGGCTGCAGCCTCAGCACCCGGGTGTTCTGGGCCGCTGACTCGTCGTCGAGGTCAGAGAGCGAAAGCAGGAGACCGGTCGGGGTCGCCCAGACCTCGCAGCCCATGCGCAGCCGGCCAGCCACCTGCGAGATCGTGCCTTCGAGCCGGGTCGCCGAGACGCCATAGAGGTGGAGCCGGCGGGCCAGCTCTTCGAGGAAGCGGGCACGATCGGCGAAGCCCGCGGCAGAGCGGGCCGTAGCGGAGGCGGGCGAGTCAGGCACCGCACTTGGCCGGAACGTGACAGCCGAGGCGACGAAACGTGGTCACCGGCTCCGGCCGTAACTGGCTACAGCAGCTTGCTCGCCAGGTTGGCGAGCTCCGAGCGCTCGCCGCGCTCGAGGTTGACGTGGGCGTAGAGCTGATGGCCCTTCATGCGGTCGATCAGGTACGACAGGCCGTTGCTGCGTGCGTCGAGGTACGGGGTGTCGATCTGGAAGATGTCGCCGGTGAACACGATCTTGGTGCCTTCGCCGGCGCGGGTGATGATGGTCTTGATCTCGTGCGGTGTGAGGTTCTGGGCCTCGTCGACGATGAAGATGACGTTCGACAGGGTACGCCCGCGGATGTAGGCGAGGGGCACGATCTGGAGCTTGTCGTGCTCGACCATGCCGACGATCTGTTGGTACTCGCGCTGGGACTCGGTGAACTGGTTGCGGATGACGTTGAGGTTGTCCCACAACGGCTGCATGTACGGGCTCATCTTCGAGTCGACGTCGCCCGGCAGGAAGCCGAGATCGCGGTTCGACAGCGGCACGATCGGGCGCGCGAGCAGAATCTGGCGGTAGTGTCGGCGCTGCTCGAGCGCCCCGGCGAGCGCGAGCAGGGTCTTGCCGGTGCCGGCGGAGCCCGAGAGGCTCACCAGGGGGACACTCGAGTCGAGGATGGCGTCCAGCGCGAAGGTCTGCTCGGCGTTGCGCGGCAGGATGCCGTAGGCCGGAGTCTTGGTGATCGGCTGCAGGCGGCCCTCTTCGGATCGGTAGACCGCGAGCGCCGATCTGCCGGGGCCGCGCAGGATGAAGTGATGATGCGCCACTGGCGTTCCTGCGCCCAGCCGTTCCGGGTCGAGCCATCCGGTGGTGAATAGCTCGTCGATTGGCCCGTCGTCGTCGAGGTCGAGCCGGGTGTGGCCAGGGTAGAGATGGTCGACATCCTCGATGCGAACGGTTTCGTAGTCCTCGGCGGCGAGGCCGATCGCCCGCGCCTTGACCCGCAAGTTGATGTCCTTGCTGACCAGGATCACCGGCCGCTCGGCGAAGCGCTTGGCGAGCACGACCGCGGCGCCCAGGATGCGGTGATCGTTGCGAGTAGAGCCGAGGATCCGACTGGTGGACTCGGTCTCGGAATCGTCGGTGACTACGCACAGCTTGCCCTTGCCCGGGCCGTTGATCGGCAGCCACTCGCGGAGGTCGTGGTTCGCGGAGAGACCGTCGAGCCGGCGCAGGAACTCCCGGGCGTGCAGGTTGAGGACGTTGTTGCCCTTCTTGAAGGTATCGAGCTCTTCTAAGACCGTGATCGGGATCGCGACATCGTGCTCTTCGAAGCTGCCGAGCACGTTGAGGTCGTAGAGGATGACCGAGGTGTCGAGGACGAAGACCTTGGTCCTGGGCTCTCGGCTGGAGGTGTCTTGCATCGTGTCCCGTACTATATGTTGAGTGTGTTCGAAGTGGGACCCCAATAGAGTGTAGGGGTCCGTGATGGAGGACCCTGAGTCCGCGCTCGTGTTTCCCCGCCTGGGAGGTGTCCATGCTTCTGGTGCGCTCCATGACCCACTCCGTGATCCCGCGTCGATCGGTCCGCGCGCGATTCCCTTCCCGCGCCGCCCTGCCCGTGTTGCTCGCCTTGCTCGGTTTGGGCGTCTTGGGTGCGCTTCCTGCTCTGGCCTCGCTGGGCTACTACCGCTACCCGGCGCTTTCCGGTGAGCGCCTGGTGTTCGCGGCCGAGGGCGACTTGTGGACCGTCGGCATCTCCGGGGGCCTGGCGCGCCGGTTGACCAGTCACCCTGGGGAAGAGCGGTTCCCAGCGATCTCGCCCGACGGTCGCACTCTCGCTTTCACCGCTGCCTACGAAGGGCCTACCGAGGTCTACACGATGCCGATCGACGGCGGCTTGCCAACCCGCCGCACCTGGGAGGACGAGTCCTCGGTGGTGGTCGGCTTCGCGCCTTCGGGCGAGGTCCTGTACGCGACAAACCGCTACTCGCTGCTCCCCGATCCAGCGCTGGTGCGCCTCGATCTGGCGAGCGGCCAGCGTTCGCGGGTGCCGCTCTACCAGGCGAGCGACGGCGCCTATGATCCGAGCGGTCGGATCCTGTTCTTCGCGCGGCCGCAGTACCACGCCAACAAGACCAAGCGCTATCGCGGCGGTACGGCGCGCAACATCTGGCGCTTCGCTGACGGCGACCAAGAGGCCGTAAACCTGACCGCCGACTTCCCCGGCGAGCACTTCTCGCCGCGGGTCGCGGGCGGGCGGCTGTACTTCGTCACCGACCGCGATGGCACGATGAACGTCTGGTCGTCGGACTTCGGCGGCGCCGGTCTGCGTCAAGAGACATTCCATGCCGGTTGGGACGTGCGCTCGCTGTCGATCGACGAGCCGATCGATGGGGCAATCGACGGCGGGAACGCGGTCTACCAGCTGGGCGCCGACCTGTGGCAGCTCGACCTCGCCTCGGGCTCGAGCCGTCAGATCCCGATCACCCTCGCCTCGGACTTCGACCAGCTGCCACCGCTTCGGATGGCGAGGCGTTCGCCGAGGGTTTCCGCCGCCTTGGCCTCGGCGAGGTGATCGGCACCCGCACCTGGGGCGGCGAGATCTGGCTCTCGAACGACAACCGTCTGAGCGACGGCGGCATCGCCCGCGCCCCCCAGAACGGGGTCTATGGCCCGGAGCGCGAATGGCTGATCGAGGGCTGGGGAGTCGAGCCCGACATCGTGGTCGACAACTTGCCCCACGAGACCTTCCTCGGTCGCGACCGTCAGCTCGAGACAGCGATCACGCGTCTCGACGAGCTGATTCGAGAGGATCCGCGTGAAGTGCCGCCGCCGCCACCGTTCCCGCACAAGCCGTTCGTGTATCCGCCGCCTGCGGGTGCG
>JAQBHE010000362.1:0-6466 GCA_032128015.1 Holophagae bacterium | reverse complement strand
TGTCCCAGATCAGGTTCGATAGCGGAGGACAGGGAACCGGTTGAACTGCGGCAACGCGAGCCGGAGCCACTCCGTGGTTCAGGTTCTGCCGAACCTGGTTGTGGACGGATGTCGTCCCCGCGAGCGGCCCAGAGCCGGGCTCCCGCGCGAGTGGCGGTAGCCCACACGCCGCGACCAGAACGAGAACCGTCAGTCTGCCCATAGAGGCCCATTCCCGATGACGCCCAGGGTACACCATCTACCTTCGCTCATCGGTGCGCCGGCGCCGACGGCACTAGTTCGGCGACGATCTGGAGCAGCGCGTCCTGAGGAGCCAGCTCACCATCGAGGACTTTCGGCCAGATCCGGCGCTCGACCTCGGCGGTCTTTCCCAGGCGCTGGTCGAGATCGGTGGCGTCGCCGTAGGCGACGTGATTGGGGTCGTAGATCCGCCGCATGGTCTTCGCCGCCTGCACGAACATCCGGGTGTGGGGCACGTCCTGGTAGAGCCGATCCTCGGGCTTGAGTCCGCGCTCGGCAAGGAGCCCTCGCAGGGTCTCGAAGACGCTGCAGCGCCCCTTCGAAGCGATGTCGAGTGCATCGGTCGACTCGTGAAGAATCGTCTCTTCGAGTAGGCCGCGACCTTGAAATCGCGCGGTTTCGAGGACCATGGCTGGCGAGCCGTCGTCGAGGTAGTAGGTCGACGCGCCCGGCGGATGGCACTCGGTGACCAGAAAGACCGGCACCTCGATGCCTGGATCGGCGACGCCCAGCGACTGCATCATGTAGGCAAGAGCGCTTGGTCGGGAAGAGAACGAGTGCCCAACTGCTCGAAGATTGCCTGCAGCGTCTGGCGACGTTGAGGCCAAGTCGTTTCCAGGAATCCTGGAAGGGCGATCTCCAAGGCCTTGCCGAGGTCGATCGCATCATCGCGGACCGAGACCTCGCGGCCGAAGCGCTTCATGGTCGCCGGCAACGCTTCGAAGCGCTACCGGAGAGTCGTCGCGTCACCGGCCGTGAACACCTCGCTGTCGAGCGGGCCCGAGCCTCCGAACGCGCCCATCGACTTCTGGATTGTTCGGGCAGCGGCGACTGCATTCTCCTGGCCCGCAAGCGCAGGCGACTCGGTGCGCGCCGGCGCGCGCGCCGAAAAGTAGAGCTCGACTAGCGGATCGATCTCGATACGGAGGCGCGTCGTGCCGGTCTCGGCACCAGGTGGCGTCGGCGGAGCGCCAGACGTCGGTTGGCTGAACGCCGTCGCACCGAACGGAACGACGCTCAGAGCAACCGACAGGAGGGAGCGTTTCAGCACAGGCAGGTCACGGGTCAGCCCATCTTACCGGCCATTTCGGTACCGGTCAGTGCTGGCTGGTTGGCACAAACCAGCCATCAGGCGATCGTCGGTCGACTGACGCCCCTAGCATTGAGCTGCGGAATCCACGCTCTGGCGGAACATGCTACCGTCTCGCCCGTCCAACCCGTAGGGAGATCCGATGCCCAAGGCACGATTCGCGCCCCGATCCGTCCTCGCGTTCCTCTTCTGGTCGCTCGTCGCCTCCCTAGTGCCGCTGTCTCTGGCCGCGCAGCCCAGGGTGCCGAGCACCGTTTCTCCCGGCGCTCACGACCGGTTCGACGCGGTCGGCGACCGCTGCCCGACGTTCAGTTGGAGCGTCGTCCCCGGGGCTGTCGGCTATGAGCTCGCGCTCTATGCCCTGAGCGATGCCGTCAGCGAGCCCAGCAACGGGAGCCCCATCGAGGCTCCCCTCGCCCGGAGCCTACCGATCCTCGAACACAGCATCGACGCACCCGCCACTTCCTGGACGCCATCGCTGGAGCGCTGCTTGCACGCCGTAGGCAGTTTCGGCTGGGCAGTCCGCGGGCGTCTCGCCTCCGGCGCCGCCACCGACTGGTCGGAGCCTCGGCTCTTTGAGCTCAGCGATTCCGCTCGGGAAACCGATCTCGAAGAGACGCTCGATCTTCTCGAGCGCCGGCTCGCCGCGGACCCGTCCCTGGCAGACGGCCTGATCGATCGGCTCGCAGACCGACTCGCAGACCGACTGACGGATCGAGTCCTCGACAACGTCGGGTGGCCCGTTCGTCAGGAACGGAGCCCGGCGCCCCGTCAGGTGCTCACCGGCACCAGCGAGGCGCGGCCCCGCCCGGACCAGGCCTCGGCCGACGCGATCGCCGGGGTGCCCTCCTCCGCGCTCGCCGCGGGCAGTATCCGAATCGCCGGCGACTTCGGGTTCTCTACTCCAAGATCCGGAGAGGTCTTCGTCGGAGCGGCGGACTTCATACCTCAGTCGAATGTTAGTGGCGACACCTTCTCGATTGACGATGGGTCCCTGCGGTTCACCGCGGGATCCAATCCCTTCACTGGAGACTTCGTGGCGCCGGTACGAGTGCCCGAAAATGCCTCGATCACGTCTTTCCAATGCAAACACAAAGACACGGACGTAGCGTTCAACCAAACGTTCACAGCC
Organism: Holophagae bacterium; assembly: GCA_032128015.1. Lineage (GTDB taxonomy): Bacteria > Acidobacteriota > Thermoanaerobaculia > Multivoradales > Multivoraceae > JAQBHE01. The sequence goes on along the minus strand of JAQBHE010000362.1, from coordinate 4,004 downwards.
ATCTTGAAGATCCGTGACATCTTTGGGCCCGCACTCGTGTCTACCGGATCCACCGTTTCCACCAGCACCACTAGCACCCAAAACCTGGTACGAACGGCCTCCGGTGACAATGCCGGCCTACCGATGTCGGTCGACTCCCTCAAAGCGCCCTTCATCACCCTAAGTCTGAGCCAGACCGGGATTTCACCAGGCCTGTTCTTCCTTGGCTGTACCGTTGTCTTTACCGTCGAGGCTCTCCAGCCATAGGCGACGAAGTCCCCAACGAAGAGAAAGACGATGCGGCGAATCGCTCCAGCCCTCACCGGTCGCTCGCGAGAGCCTCCCAACACTCTCTCCACGCCCTCGACCCACCGGCCGACCACGGTCGCTTGGTCGCTTCGCTCGGAGGGCCGTACGAAGCGGGCCTTCGGCGTCGTGCTGTTGGCAACTTCTGACGCTCGATTCAGCCTGCAACGGTGCCGTATGAGCATGACGAGTCGTAGAGTGAACGCGCCAGCATTCGGCTGCTAGGCAAAGGGATCACGCATCGCGAGGCCGTGGAAGCAAAGAAAATCGCGGTCCCGTGTCACGAGCTCCTCGACGCCGTGCTCCTGGCACAGTGCCGCGATGTGGGCATCGTGCACCAGATTGCCGAACACCCTGGCATCGATCGCCACCGTGTGCATCTGTCGAAAGATGCCCACCACCCTCCCCCAGCAGAATCAGCGACGGAGAGCGCAAGAGATTGCCCAAGTCCTCGAGCGGCACCCCGAGAGCAGCTCCTCCTTTCGACATAGACCAGGACGCTAGCGTCCAACGCGATCAATCGCGACCATCCATGACGTCGAACAGGCTTTGCCGCTCCAGGCGCACCCCGGGTTGAAGGCGGCCTTTCTCCGTTCTCCACTCGAGCTTGAATCCGGCGTCTTTCCTGGCCGGAGCCTGGATCAAGGCACGAAGCGCTTCTTCGACGATCGCTCGAGCGGTTTCCCTTCACTAGCAGCTCGCTTCTTCGCCTCGCGAAGAAGCCGGTCGTTCAGATCTACCGTCGTTCTCATGCCTACAGCTTGGCATACTCATGCCTGGATGTCGGTGCCAAACCGCCGCCCCAAGAGCATGGCAGCTACCCCATCATCCCTGGCCACGACGCCATCGGCTCGGTGGAGCGCACGATGTGCACTCCGGCCCGTTGCCAGCGTTCTCTCGCTTCGTCGAACTGGGGCGTGAAATCGGGCGCTCCGCCTGGGGCGACCACCGAGGACATGCAGTCCTCGAGGATGTAGAGCCGGTGAGCGAAGCGCACGTCGCGGACCAAAGCCCAGCGGAGCAGATCGTCGACGGTGCTGCGTACGCAATGGCTCGCCGCCTGGCCGGCGACGATCAAGGCCTCGGCGTCGAGCAGGAGGTCGATCAAGTCTTCGTCCGGCTCGGCCAGGAGTCCGCCGTCGTAGAGCTCGAGAACCTCGGGCTGGACCGCCGAGTAGTTCTCGGTCAACACGTGATCGCCTTTCGGCACGACCAGTGCCTCCGCGCCGCAGGCGAAGGAATGGAACAGACGAGCCTCCTCGATCACCCCGACCAGGGCGTGTCCTTCTCCGCCGACCAGACAGTGCGGCGGCCAAAGGTACAGGCGGTACTTTCCTCGGCGCTCGAGCTCCGAACAATAGAACCCGACCTGACGCCCCAGCCATTCGACATCGCCATCGGCGAACCACAAGGCAGCCTCGGGGCGCGGCACCAGGTCGCCACGGCGAATCTCGACGGCCGATACCTCGCGATGAGCCTCGACCGCTTCCCCGCTCCCGGTGATCCAGAACGCCGGGAAGAAGATCTGCAGCGGCACGTGCGAATCGAGGGTGACCACAATCTGCTCGATGCTGTCGAGGTTGCGATAGACGAAACGCGCGATCCGGTCGCTGTCGTCGATCGCCCCGCGACCGCTCCGGCCAGCGACGAACAGCGCGCCCTCGGGCAGGCAGAAGTCGCGCTGCAGGTCGATCAACAGCAGCATCGGACCGCCTGGTGCCGCGAACGGCTGAATCCGCTGAGCGGCCCTCCATTCGAGGGCCGAGCGCGCGAGCGCGGCGGCGTCCGCGCGGTAGTTCCACTCCGCCGCCCGCTCCGGTCGGTAGAACGAGGGTATCGGCAGCTCGCGCAGGGCTCGGGTAGAGTTCTGCAATCCTAAGCCCCCACTTGGAGGTAGAACCCATGAGCTACGAGTTCGTCGAAGTCGAGAAAGACGGTCATCTTTGGATCGTAACCCTGAACCGCCCGGAGGTGATGAACGCGCTCCACCCGCCTGCCCACAAGGAGCTCGACATCATCTTCGACGACTTCACCCACGACGCCGACGCCTGGGTAGCGATCGTCACCGGCAAGGGCGACCGCGCGTTCTCGGCCGGCAACGACCTCAAGTACCATGCCGAGCACGGCTCGGCAGCAATCCGCGCCGGGATGGTCGGAGTCCACAGTGGCTTCGGCGGCCTCACCAAGCGCGCTCGCCTGAACAAGCCGTTGATCGCCGCGGTCAACGGCTTTGCGCTCGGCGGCGGCTTCGAGATCGTGCTCGCGTGTGACCTGGTGGTCGCCGCGGAGGGCGCGACGTTCGGACTGCCCGAGCCGCGTGTGGGCCTGATGGCAGCGGCCGGTGGGGTCCACCGCCTGCCTCGCCACGTCCCGTTCCACGTCGCGATGGGGATGCTGCTGACCGGTCGCCGGGTGAGCGCAGCCGAAGCTCTTGGGATGGGGCTGGTCAACGAAGTCGTGCCGCCCGCCGAGCTGCTCGACTGTGCGCGCCGCTGGGCAGCCCAGATCCTCGAGTGTGCGCCGCTGTCGATCCGCGCCAGCAAGGAGGCGGTGCTGCGTGGTCTCGACATGCCGCTCCAACAAGCGCTCGACACCGCGCTTCCTGGCCAGCTCGCCCTCGGCGCTTCGGAGGACTACATCGAAGGACCGCGGGCGTTCGCCGAGAAGCGGCCGCCGGTGTGGAAGGGTCGATAGCGTCCAACGGCTTGTCAGGCAACCCTCTGAGGGTAGCGGCCGAGCTTGGGCGGCCGACGAACGAGCGAAGAACGGCAGCGATTCCGCGACGCCCGAACGAAAAGATATACACATTGCCCGCTCGAGGTCACGGCCTATTCGCAGCAGCGGCGTACGCCCCAACATCTCCGCAGTCGGCCGCCCAAGCTCGGCCGCTACCCCCGGAAGGAGACATTCGCCGGGCGCTTCCGAAGCGGCCGAGCCGGTGTCGGCCGCTACCCCCGGAGAGAGACCGCGGTGGAGTGGTCGCCGGGCAGACAGCTCTCGCTATTTCTCGAGGATCTCGCTGCGCACCGTCAGATCCTCGATCCGTTCGCGATCGACCGTCACACCTAGTCCAGGGCCCGTGGGCACCGTGATCTCGCCGGCGCCGTTCATCGTCCACTCCGGATCGACGATGTCGCGCTGCCAATAGCGCGCGCTCGGACTGACATCGCCGGGGATCTTGAAATTGGGCAGCGACGCCAGCGCGACGTTGTAGGCGCGGCCGATGCCGGTCTCGAGCATGCCGCCGCACCACACCGGAATGTCGTGGCGTTGACAGAGGTCATGGATCGCCTTCGAGGCGACAAAGCCGCCGACCCGGCCCGGCTTGATGTTGATGATCCGGCCGGCGCGGTGGCGGATCATGTCTTCGGCGCGCTCGATGCCGGTGATCGACTCGTCCAGACAAATCGGCGTCCGCAGCCGCTGCTGCAACTGGGCGTGACGGATCACGTCGTCCCACGCCAGCGGTTGCTCGATCATCACCAGATCAAACTCGTCGATGCGCTGGAGGTGGTCGATGTCGGCAAGGGTGTAGGCGTTGTTGGCGTCGGCCATCATCGGCGCCTCGGCGCCCAGCGCCGCCCGCGCCGCCGCCAGGTACTCGAGATCCTTGCCCGGTTTGATCTTGATCTTGATCTTGCGATAGCCCTCAGCGAGAGCGCGGCCTGCACGCTCCACCAGCTCCGCTGGGCTCGACTGGATTCCGAGCGAGATCCCGG
>JAQBHE010000361.1:0-3927 GCA_032128015.1 Holophagae bacterium | reverse complement strand
AGGCGAATGTGTGGCGATGACGGGCGATGGGGTCAATGATGCCCCGGCGCTGAAACGGGCCGATATTGGGGTGGCGATGGGAAAGGCTGGCACGGATGTCGCCCGAGAAGCCTCGCATATGATCCTGCTGGATGACAATTTTGCGACGATTGTCGCGGCCGTTCGAGCTGGGCGGCAGATCTTCGATAATATTCGAAAATTCATCAAGTATACGATGACCAGCAACGCGGGTGAGATCTGGACGATCTTTTTGGCTCCTTTTTTCGGGCTGCCGATTCCGCTGTTGCCTATTCACATCTTGTGGGTGAACCTGGTCACCGACGGGCTGCCCGGCCTCGCGCTCGCCGCCGAGAGGGCCGAGCCCGGGGTGATGAAGCGACCTCCCAGAGACCACCGCGAGACGATTCTCGGCGGCCCATTGGTACGCCACGTGCTGGTGATCGGGATGCTGATCGGGGCGCTCTCGCTCGCTTCCCAGGCCTGGTCCTATCGCTCGGGCTCGGCGCACTGGCAGAGCGTGGTGTTCACGGTCCTCACCTTCTGCCAGCTCGGCCACGCACTGGCGATCCGCTCCGAGAGCCAGTCACTGCTCACCCTCGGCCTGTTCTCGAACCGGCCCTTGTTGGGAGCGGTCGCGCTCACCGTAGCGCTGCAGCTGGCGGTGCTCTACTCGCCGCTCCTGCAGCCGATCTTCCACACCACCGCGCTTCCCGCCCGCGAGCTGGCGCTGTGCTTCGTGCTACCGCTGGTCGTGATCTTGGCGGTGGAAGCCGAGAAGTGGCGGGTCCGAATCCGGAACTCGAGGCCGCGCGTCTAGTCGACGTCGCCGCTCTTCGGGGAGCCACCGCCTCCCGGTGGGCCACCCGGCGGCGGCAGGGGCGCCTGCTGGGGCGACAGCGGCATCGCGGGGTCGCCCAAGAGGACCATGCCGTAGACCGCGTCGAGCGGCGCGCCGACTTCGACCAACCGACGTTTCGCTCTCAACAACGCATCACCCACCGTCCCGGCGCCGGTTCCCACCTCGAGGAAGAAGCGGTCGCCGAGAGCTTGGTGAGAAGAGGTCTCGGTCAAAGTGCTCGCACCGATGACCGCAGCCGCGCCCACTCCCGGCTCGAGCAGCAGGTGGGTCGACATATCTTCGATGTCGGGCGCGGCAAAGTAGGCATTCCAGCAGCTCCACTGGGTAACCAGCAGCGGCCGTCCGGCGTTCGAGAACGCGGCGACATCGCTCCAGTGCAGCAGCGGAGAGAAGTCCCAGATCCCGTACGACGAGTGGCCGACGAAGCTCACGGTGGACGGACCACTGGGTCCGAAGGCGCCCAGGATCGCCGCGCGAACCGCATCGCGCCCCACCGAGTCGACATCCGACTGGGCCGTCCCCCACCCGGGCAGCCCCGAGGAATAGGTGTGGTTCAAGGCCACGAGCTGCCCGCTGCCATCGAAGTTGCCGCTGGTGAGGAGTGCGGTCGGCGAGGGCTGCCACGCCCACTGTTTGGCGATCACGCTCTCGAGCTCCTGCGAAGTCCGCGCGGGCAGTCGGCCGATGGGCACGTCTGCGAAGCCGTCGGCATCGAAGTCGACCAGCGGCTCGTCGCTGGGGGTGTACCGGACGATACCGACCTCCACGTAGGCGGTTGGAACCAGCGACACCGAACCGAGTCCGAGGTGGTCGTACGGGTCGTAGCTGGTGCCACCGGCGAGCGCGACGTAGCGCAGTCTGCGCTGGCGCGCCGAGCGTGCGAGGAACTGGAAGATCGCCTCGGGCGTTTCCTGGTGATCCGAGTAGGCGGCATAGATCTCCTCGGTGCTCACCACTTCGGTGCTAAGACCGCGGCTTTCCTCGAGGGCCGCCAGGCCCGCCGCGGTCTCGACGAGGTCCGGGTGGGCGACAATGATGTACTCCGCTTTCGACCGCGTTCGCGGCGACGGAATCCCGGCCTCGATCCCGGGCGTCTTCTCGCCGCCACTCTCGACCAGCCACACCTCGTCGCCGCGCTTGCCGCGAGGCACCGCCACCGATGCGGCAAGGCCGACCTCGAGGCGAGAAGGCTTCTTGCCGTCATCCAGCCAGCCAACGACTTCTCCTCCGGAGAAGCCCTCGACCAGATAGGGGCCGTCCGCGGTGGCGCCGCGGAAGGAGCCACGGAGCGCGGCCGAGCGACGCTGGTAACGAACTTCGAAGGCCTCGAAGTTGACCAGGTCCCAGGGATTCCCGGTGTCACCGACAACCTCCAACTCGAGCAGGTTGGCCGTCGGCTGCAAGAGCCCGGAGACGTCGTACTCGGCCCGGAACGGGGTGATGCCGTCAAAGCGGTGATCGCCGACTTCGACGCCGTTGAGGAACCACTTCACGTGGTGATCGTCCGCGCTCGGAAAATCGGTGCTTCCCCACGCCTCGACCCCGAGCACGGCGCCTTCGGCACTCGCCAGATCGTCGAGATCGAAGGTGCGGCTCAGCCGAGCAGGCGCGCTTGGACGTCCCAGCAGTCCTTCCTCGTAGAACGGATCCTCGGTTGGCGACGCGAAGCTGTACTGTGAATCGACGCGATGATCAAAGGCCCCGGCGACCGTCGCCGGAGCGGCGCGCTTGGCCGGCTTCTCGGTCTTCGCCTGCTTCGCGAGCCCGGAATTCACGACCAGGGTGTAGACATCGACCGGACTCCACAGCGACACTTGCGGCTTCGCGAAGAACTCGATCCAGCTGCCGGCGCCGAAGACATCGCCGCCGCCGACGTGACGGTTGACTCCGCGGCCGGCATCGACGACCGCGATGTCTTTCGCCCGGACACCCCCGAGGTCGATCCCGGCGGCGTGCAGGACCTCGTAGCTCACCCGCTGGATCCCGGCCTCGGCCACCAGCAACCGCGCTTCGCGCACCGCGGAGCCCGAACCTCCCTTGCGTGCCGAGTCGGAGAATGGCCTTGCCGCCGGCGCGCGAGCGAGCGCGGCCGTTCGGCGCACCCGGTCGAGCGGTCCGGCGAGACCGGAGGCTTGCTTGATCCCGACCCAGTCGATCTGTTTCGGCGGCTTCGGACCTTCGCCGTAGCGCCGCCCGACCACGAACGGACCGTGGCGCTGGGGCCGCGAGCGCAGATCGAGGTCCTCGATCATCACCTCCGAGTGCTCACCCGGCAACACCACTTCGTAGTCCTGTTCCGCCTTCGAATCCGGAGCTTGGCTGGGCACGGTGGCCATCGGGGTCCAGCGGCCATCCTCTCGAGCCAGGATCCGGAACCCGGCGTTGGCGGTCTCGGTGGCGGTTGTCCAGGCCACCCGCGTCGTGCCCCGGCCGACCTCGGAGTCCACCGACGTGATCACCACCGGCAGCGAGCCGGTCCACGAAGCGACGCCGAAGCCCATCCACTGACCCACCGGGTCGTTGGACTCAGGCACCGCGGAGGCAAAGTAGCGCACCCGGATCGAGGCGATGTCACCGCTGCCGTAGGTGATCGTCACGTTGCCGAACGTGGCGGAGTTCGGGGTGCTGTTGCCGGTTTGGCCGATGATGCAGCGGTTGTTCGTCGCGACGTAGCCGGGGCAGACTGTCGACGTCGTTGCAGTCGGCGTGGTCGGGTTGAAGGTGATCGACGTCGGCAGAACAAAGGCTGGCGTCATCGCCGAATCCAGGGCTTCCACCAGGACCAGATCCGTCCACTCCGAGAACGGGGAAGTTGAATCGCGCTGGATGTCGGCATCGAGGAGGAGAAACGTGGCGTTCGTGATCGCGGGGCTGAACGTCATCGTCAGCTCCATGAACTGCGAGTTGTTGTCGGTGGTCGCGTCCATCCCCATGATGAACGTGTTGCTCTGACCGCCGATAACGTTGCCATTGTCCGTCGCGAAGTTGTTCCCCGCCGCGCAACCGGCGTTGGTCAAAGCGGAGCCGGCCCCAACCAGACCCGCGGTCTCGGACCAGCTGGTGGTGAC
>JAQBHE010000360.1:0-2802 GCA_032128015.1 Holophagae bacterium | reverse complement strand
CGGCGATCGCTGGCGACACGATGCTCTTCCGCACTCGTGGCAACTTGATTGCGATCCAACAGAAAAGCCCCTGAGATCCCTTCGCCGCGATCGCCGGCCGAAAACTCCCACAACGGAGGTCGCCATGATCCGCACCGTTCTTATCGGGCTCGCCCTCTCCTTCGCCGTCGCAACCGGCCCGGCTGCACCACCGGCCGCCGCCCAAGAAGACGCCGTGCAGCGCGAGCTCGCTGGTATCCGCAAGTCGCTCGAGGACATCGTCCGGCTGCTGCGCCAGAGCCGAGTCGATGACGAGCGCTCGCTGCTCCTGCGGCGAATCGAGATCAAGAGCCAACGAATCACGCCGCTCGATTCGGCGATCCGTGACGCCATCGCCAGCGGCCGCGACCTCGAGTCCGAAGAGGCCCATCTTCGCGACTACCTCAACGAGCTCGATCGCCAGCTCGCCGAGGCCGACCCGGGGCCGCAGGCCGCGAACGACCGCCAAGAACGTCAACAGGTCGAGGCCCATATCGAGCAGATGCGCGGTGTCCAATGGAACAACCAGCAGCGAATCCTGGACCTCGAGGTCGAGCGGACCACGCTCAACGAGGAGATCCAGGCTCTCGAGGCCCAGCTCGACCGGCTCACACCCAAGGATCCGTAGGTAGATATCGGAACACCGGCGAGTCCGGCCACGCGAGGCAACGCGTGCCGCGAAGCCGCGTGCCACAGACGAGGTGAGGCTGGCGAAGTGAGGCTCGAGGACGGAGGCCTACGCTGCCAGCCGGTAGACCCGAACTGCCGTGCCGTAGAAGAGCGCGTGCTTCTCGTCCTCCGAAAACGCCTTCGCTAGCCGCTTGAACAGATTCCACAGCACTCGGTACGAGCAAGACTGACGGTCCACGGGGAAGTTGCTCTCGAACATCCCCCGCTCGGGTCCGAAGCAGTCGATGCCGTGCCGGTAGTACCGCCCGACGACCTCCTCGAGCTCCTCGGAGCTCGGAGGCCGATCCCGCTTGTGGAAGCCGAAGCCGTTGATCGGCATCTGGATCCCGCCCAGCTTGACCACGACATTGTGGCAGGTCGCCACCTCCGCGATCGCCGGCTTCCAAGCGGCGAAAACCTCGTCCAGTCGTCCGACGTACGGCCCGATCCCGAGCGGCCCTCCGAGATGGTCGAGGATGATCGTCGTCTCCGGAAACGCGCGCGCCAACTCCAGGACATCGCCGAGTTGGGTGTGGTACTGCCAGGCCTCGAAGGTGAGCCCCAGGGGCGCGAGACGCGCGAAGCCGCGCCGGAACGTCGAATCGGCGTAGAGCCCCTCCGGAGGCTCGCTGTGAGAGTTTCGGATGTCGTCGCTCGCGTGCCATCCGCCGGCGTGGCGGATGCCACGAAACAAGCCCTGACCCGCCTCTAGGTGAGCCTCGAGAACGCCGGCGACCGCGTCCCCTGAGAGGAGATCGGCAAAGCCGACGATTCCCGCGATCTCCGCCTGCTCGGAGTCTCTACGACTCTCGAGCGCGACCGGCAGCACGAACTCGGTCTCACCGACCGGACGCAGCGCCTCCGGACCGTCTTCCCGGTAGCCCGACGCACACTCGATAAACACGGTCTTCGCGACCCGGTGCCCCGACCCCGTGTCGCGCCACAGTTCGTCGAGCATGTAGGTGCTCTCCGCGCGGTCCCACAGATGATGATGGGGATCGCAGATCAGCCGGTCTGGCTCGAGGATGTCTTCGTCGTGCTGGGCGAGCCAACTGTCGAGATTGCGCATGCGTCGAACCTCCCTGCCGACATTACATGGGACGCAGTGCTGAGCGTTCAAAGTTTGGTATCGTCCGCCGACGACGAAGACATCGATTGGTACCCGACAATCGTGCTCCGAGCGCGACGAGCACTTGGATTCGGACGGACTCGAGACACGTGCGCGCGATCCACAATGCGCGCTCCGGAGATGCGAAGATGCGGTCTGGACCCCTCATGTCGACGTGCTCCCTGTCGGGTGCCTGCTTCCTGGTCGCGGTCGTAGCGGCTGCGTCGGAGCTGGCGGCACCGGTGCCGATCTCGCCGTTGGTCGCTAGCACTGCCCTCGTCGAAATCCGCTGCCCGACCTTCAGCTGGGGCGCGGTGGTCGACGCCAAGTGGTATGAGCTGGCCGTCTACCTAACCGACGGGAACGGGGCCACCGGCGAACCGGTTGCGCCAGTGTTGTGGACCCGTTTGCCCGGATCTGCGACCAGCTGGACTCCGACCGTGGGCGACTGTCTCGCGGAGGGCGCCCGCTATGCCTGGTCGGTGCGCGCGCTCGATTCTGCTCAGACGCCCTCCGAGTGGTCCAACCCGAGGCTGTTCAGGGTCGATGCCCGGCCACTCGAGGAGGAGCTGCGAAACGCGCTTCAGCTCCTCCAACGGTACCTGGGCGAGCTCGAGGCGGCCGGCGTCGTGCCAGCGGGCTCGCTACCGGCCGGAGACGCTGCCCCGCGAAGTGGGTCGTCGGGAGATCCCGCAGCCTCGCAAGCGACCGGCGCGACTCGCCCCTCGCCGAGGGTGGGAATTTCCCAGGCTGCCGTCGTCGGTGAACCTTTGCTGAAGGTAAACGGCTCGAACGTGATCACGGTGGCAACGCTGCCGGGACCGCGGCGCTTTTATGTGACGTCGGCGTTATTCGCCACCAACCAAGTGCTCACCGCCTGTGTCACCGGATTCCACATGGCGTCGTTTTGGGAGATCCTCGATGTGTCCAACCTGGTCTACGACTTTGCTCGACCCGAGGCCAAGACCAAGAACGATAGCGGCCAAGGTCCCCCCACGTTTTGGAAT
>JAQBHE010000359.1:0-6053 GCA_032128015.1 Holophagae bacterium | reverse complement strand
ACGTGGAGCACCAGCGGGTTCACCCCGAGACCGAGGTGGCTCGAGCGCACCTCGACGTTCTCGACCCCCGGTCGGTGACGTAGACGGCTCAGCCGCCAGGGCACCACCGCGTCGGTTCGTGAATAGATCGTGGTGGTCGGCGCTGGGGGCGCTCCCAGGTCGGGACGCAGCGCTTCGGCGAGCGGACTGCCGAGGGTGATGAAGGCGCGCACCAGGTCGGGGTGACGGCGGGCGAGCCGCCAGGCCAAGACGCCGCCCAGGCTCCAGCCGACGAGGCTCACGGCGGCGCCGGTGGCGTCGGCGACCTTGCGAATCAGGGCGTCGAGACCGCCCTCGATCTCCGGCGTGGGGCCGCGGTTCGGTCCCAGGCCCCACGGGCTGGGACGGTAGCCGAGAGCGCGCAGGTACGAGCGCAAGGGCTGGGTCGAACGATCTCCGGCGCCGAGACCCGGCAGCACCAGCACTCCATGACGGTCACCGCGCGGCACCGCCAGCAAGAACGGCAGCGCCGAAGGCAGAGAGGCAAGCTCGAACGGCGCGCGCAGCTCGCCGTACCACGGGCCGCGGGCGAGCAGGGTCGCGGTGGAGTCGTTGGCGTTCACGGCCGGAGCGCGGGCGGTGCCGCTGGGCAGGGTCCAAGGTGCGGTCGCCGGTTGGCCGAAGCCTACCAGGAAGTTACGGCGCGGCTCAGCCCTGACGGAAGACGTCGGCGGGAGGTCGGCGAAGGGCGCCGGCGCTCGCCAGCAGACCCGCGACCACCGCGAGCGCGGCGCCGCCTGCAAGGACCGCGACGAGAGTGCCGGGTCGCCAGGTCCAGTCGATCTCGAACGACCGGGTCACCACCCACCACGCGAGGGTGGTGCCGGTTGCGCAAGCGACCACCGCGGAGACCAACCCGAGGAGCGCGTACTCGGTGGCGAACACGCGTAGGACATCGAAACGGGTCATGCCCAGGGTTTTGTACAGCGCGACCTCGCGGCCACGCTGCGCCGAGGACGCAGCGATCGCTCCGAACAGGATCACCAGGCTCGCGACCACCACGAACAGCCCGAGCACATGAACTCCGAGGGTGAGCCGGCGTAGCAGATCGAGGACCTTGTCGAGGATCTGGCGAATCCGGATCGGCAGGACGTTCGGAAAGCGTTCGACGATCGCGTCCTGGATCTCCTGTTCGCGCTCCTCGGGCAACTTCACCGCGGCGAGCCGGGTGTAGGCGACGCGCTCGAGCGCGGCCGGCTCGGCGATCAGGAAGAAGTTGATGCCGAAGCTCTCCCAGTCAACGTGCCGGATGCTGGTGACCAGCAGCTCGAAGCGCTCGTCGCGGATGTCGAGCGCGATCGTGTCGCCGAGTCCGACTTCGATCTCGCGCGCGAACTCTTGCTCGATGGAAACCTCGTCGCGCAGCGGGTCGCTCCACAGCGCGCCCTCGAGGATCTGGTTGTCGCTCGGTAGGTGGTCGAGAAAGGTCAGGCGCTGCTCGCGACGCAGCGCCCAACGGTGGGGGTCCGCCGCAATCAGTTCGCTCACCGGTCGTCCCGCCACCTCGGCCAATCGCCCTCGAACCACCGGCACCGAGTCGACGCGCTCTCCGCCTAGCCGGTCGAGGATCTCCTGGAGCTCGACCCATTGCTCCGGTCGGATGTCGACCAGGAACGCCGACGGCGCGTTGGCGGGCAGCCGCGCTTGCAACCGTCCTTCGAGATGGCCCTGGACTAGGCTCATGGTCAACAGCACCAGGAGCCCGAGACCGAGCGCGGTCATGGCGCCGAGCAGACCGCTTCCCGGGCGCGCCAACGATCCCAGCCCGCTACGCAGCCAGAACGGTCCGCGAAGGCGCGCCAGGCGCCCGGCCACCCGCGCCAGCGCAAAGGCGCTGGCGGCGAGAGCGAGCGCGGTGCCGAGGACCGCCGCGGTAAAGAGCAGCCCCAGGGTGAACGACCGCGACTCCAGCGCTGCGATCGTGGCGACTACGGCGATCACTAGCACCATCACCGTTGCCGGCAGCCAGCGCGATGACGGCAACGGCTCAGCGTTGCGCCGGAACACCCGCGCTGGGGAGACCCGCAGGACCGCCAGCAGCGGCGGCAGGCTGAAGGTCGCGGCGATGCCGACCCCGATCGCCATTCCGCGCAGCAGTGCCGCTGGCTGGAACGTGTCGATCGCCTCGGGCGGGATCAGGCCGTTGAGAATGAACGGGACCAGCCGGAGTGCGGCGAGACCGAGGATGCCGCCTGCGGCGCTGCCGACCAGGCCGAGTCCCACCGATTGGAACAGGTACAGCCCGAACAGCTCGCGCGGCCGGACCCCGAGACACTTGAGGATCGCCAGCGAGTCGATGCGGGTGGCGATCCAGGCGCGGACGCCTTGGGCGACTCCGACACCGCCGATCAGCAGCGACAGCAGCGCTACCAGACTCAGGTAGCCCTCGAGACGCTCGAGGTCGCGGCGCAGCCCGGGCTGGGCGTCGACGTAGCTTTGCACTCTCACGAACGGGTTGTCCCCGATAGCCTTTTTGACGACCGAAGCGGCGAGCTGGGCGTCTTCGGCGGTCGGTGATCCGGGCAGCTTCACCAGGGTCACGAAGCGTCCCAGGCTCCCGACCTCGAGGAGCTGGCTGCGCTCGAGGGCGTCGATGGACACCAGGACCCGCGGTCCGAAGACGAGACCGCTGGGCAGACGGTCGGGCTCGGAGACCAGGACACCGGCGATCACCAGCTCGGTGCGGCCGAGTCGAAGCCGGTCTCCGACCGCGAGGTCGAGTCGGGCCAGCAGCTCTTCGCCGACCAGCGCCGAGTGGTCGCCGAGCACCTGGTCGATGCGGCCGTCGGCTCCCAGCGGAGGCTCGGTCTCGAGTTTGCCGTAGAGGGGGTAGGGGCCGCGCACCGCCTTGAGCTCGACCAGTTGGCTGTTGGCCGTGCGCCGCTTCCTCGGGGCGGGAGCCGCGTCCACTGCCGGCGCGCGGGGCAGGCGGGCGACGACGGTCGCAAGCTCCCGAACTTCCGCGGAGACCGCACCGGGGAGCGCCGCCACCGCGGTCTCGGCCGCCGCGGGCAGCGGCTGGCGCGACGAGATCGCGAGGTCCGCGGCCAGGAGCTCCTTGGCCTTCGATCGGATCGCGCCGTCGAGACTCGAGGCCAGTCCGGCGATCGACACCACCGCACCGACGCCGATCGCCAGGCACAGCAGCCAGTAGACCACTCGCCCCCACGAGCCGCGCAGCTCCTGGGCGCAGAAACGCAGGGCGAAGACCGGGTTCAAGACTTAGCAGCCCATGGTGAAAGTCAGCACGGGCTGCTGGGCTCGAGACCGGCGATCCGGCCATCCTCGAGGTGGATCACGCGGTCGGCGCGCTCGGCGACCTGGTCGTCGTGGGTGACCAGGACCAGGGTCGACCCGGAGGCGTCGTGGAGGCGGGTCATGGTCTCGAGCACCGTGTGACCGGTCGCGCGGTCGAGGTTGCCGGTCGGCTCGTCGGCGAGCAGGACCTGCGGCGTCGGGGCAAAGGCGCGCGCCAGGGCCACCCGCTGCTGCTCGCCGCCGGAGAGCTGCGAAGGGTAGTGGTGGCCGCGCTCGCCAAGTCCGACCTCGCGCAGCAGCTCGTCGGCACGGTCCCGGGCGCCGGCGCGGCCCTGGAGCTCGAGCGGCAGCAGCACGTTCTCACGGGCGGTGAGGTTGGGCAGCAGGTGGAAGGACTGGAACACGAAGCCCACCTTGTCCCGTCGCAGGCGCGCGAGGCGGTCCTCCGAGAGGTGCTCGAGCGCTTGACCGTCGAGCAGCACGCTCCCCGAGGTCGGGCGGTCGAGGCCGGCGAGCAGCGCGAGCAGCGTCGACTTGCCGCTGCCCGAAGGTCCGCGGATCGCCACCCACTCGCCCGCTGCCACCACCAGGTCGATGTCGTCGAGGATGGTGAGCATGCGCTCGCCCGAGCGCAGCTCGCGACGCAGCTTGCGGGTCTCGAGTCGGGGGATCTCGGTCACGGCAGGGTGGCTGGCGGCAGAGCGGTCGGCGGCAGGGCGGTCGGCTACCAGCCGGAGGGAGCGGTGAATACGGTGGCCAGGCCGCCACCTTCGGTGCGCATGTTAGTGGTCTGGCCGCGGTACAGACGAGCGCCCAGGAATTGCACCTCGCCGGCGTAGACCACGCAGCGGATGTCGACCTTGAGCTCCTTGGGCGCTCCGCGGTGGAGTTGCACCCGAGTGCTCGGACGCACCCGCAGCTGGGCGACGTAGCCGCCCTGCACCACTTTCTCGAACGTGCCGTGGGTGATCTTGCCGCCGTCGTAGGCGCCGCGGCTGCCGTAGCCGGTGACCGGTTTGAAGAACAGCTCGCGGCGCTTCGACCACAACGTCGCGGCGTTGTCCGCGGTCACTTCCGAGGTTCGGGGAACCGTTTCGCCGAGGGTTCGAATCGTCGCCTTATCAACACCCCACGACGCCAGACGCTCGGGGTCGGAGAGCACCGTGAGATTGCGCTTGTCGGCGTAGAGAGCGTAGGCCCTCGGATGCGGGGTCAGTACCACCAGATCGTCCTGGTAGGCCGCGCGCAACGCTTGGTTGGCCGGCGACTCCAGATAGAAGTCGGTGAGTCGGTTGTAGACCAGGTCGAGGCGCTGGCCGCGACAGGTGAGGGCTCCGTGCTCCAGGGTCAACTCTCGGGGGTCGGCGACGACTGCGGAGATGCCGCGCAGCTCGAAGGCCCTTCGGAACAACTCGAGCTCCGGAGCGAGGAACTGCTGGTGAGGCTCCTCATCGACGATCGCCACCGACATCAGCTCGTGCTCGCGACCGGCGAGACGAAATTCGGTGCGGAACATCTGGCGCAGCTGTTGCTCGAGATGGTCGAGGTCGAGCTGGCCAACCGTCAATGCCGCCACCGGTTCGCAGCAGGCGCGCTGGGCGCGCGCCACGTACAGGCTGAGTAGAGCACCGCCGGCGTTGGTGTTGATCTCGATCAGGCGTGGCCCCTCGGCGGTGAGATGGAAGTCGAATCCGAAGAACACGCCGGTCGCCCCGGGATCCCGCTGCGCGATCGCGGGAGCGCGTTCGAAGGCCTGGGCGCGAAAGTCGGGCTGGCGGACCACCTGCTCAACGGCGGCGACCACCCGGCGCATGGTTTCTAGTTGGTCGCGGGTCACGAACACTGGTGACTCGGCGAACATGCTCTGGCTGTTTGCCACCAAGCGTTCGCCGAGGCCGCTGCCGGCGAGGTCGGCGAGCAGGGCCGCCTCCAGGCGGTCGCGCTCGAGCCAAATGCAGTGGCACTCGCGGTTCAGCGCGCCCGCAAGGGTGTCGGCGGGGAGCGGAACGGGTTGGGTGAGCGAGCTGGTCGACGGGTCGGACATGGGCTTTGGGGAGCACGCGTGCGAACGGCCGCGGCGGGGCGATGGTACGTCAGGTTGGGCTCTTCGCCCGCCTGTGGGATCGTCTGAATCCTAGAACCCGCTAAGATTCGTCTTTGCCCTGTCCTGGGGCCGACGGTTCGGTTCGTCGTGTCCTAGGCCGCGGGCGTGATCATCACGGAGGACCCCAGTCGATGGCCCATACGTTCGAAGAGCTCAAGCACATGACGGTTGCCCAGATGCGCGATCTCGCCGCCACCCTCGAGCACGAGGCGCTCACCGGCTACACCCAACTCAAGAAGCAGCAGTTGCTCGAAGTGCTGTGCACCGCCCTCGGCGTCGAGGCGCACGCTCACCACGAAGTCGTGGGTCTCGACAAGACCGTGGTCAAGACCCAGATCCGCGCGCTCAAGGCGAAGCGGGCGGAAGCGCTGCAATCGACTGACCGCAGCGAGTTCAAGAAGATCCTGCGCCAGATCCACGGCCTCAAGCGCAAGCTTCGTCGGGCGACGGTCTGACCGACCTAGGAGGGCTCCGGAAATGGCAGCCGTTGTTTACCAGCAAAGAGCGAACTGCCGCGCAAGTCGAGGGCTTCGGGTTCCTCTGGGGTAGCGGCCGAGCTTGGGCGGCCGAATGGAGCGTTGGTACGAGCGGGATCGCTGCGAATGGACCGTGACCTTGATCGGCGCGGGGCGTTTCCGCTCTTTCGTCCGTG
>JAQBHE010000358.1:0-2794 GCA_032128015.1 Holophagae bacterium | reverse complement strand
GTATCGATACCGGCGCCAACTGGACCAAAGTGAGCGATGCGACGATCAACGCCTTGCTCGTGGCGGGTGTCAACCGCGTCGAGATTTCCGTCGGGAATGCCGGTGGAGCCACCGCCAACGTCTACGTCGCAATCTGCGGCGGGGAGGTGCTGAACGGCCTGTTCCGGTCCGGCGATGCCGGCGGCACCTGGACCGCTCTCGATCTGCCGAAGACTACCAACAACATCGGGATCCATCCCGGCACCCAGTGCAGCACTCACCTCTCGATCGTCGCCGACCCTGCTGACGCCAACGTCGTGTACGTGGGTGGCGACCGTCAGCCCGACAACCCAGAAGAAGGCGGCGGCGCGATGCCGCAGTTCCCGAACTCGCTTGGCGCCAACAACTACACCGGGCGTTTGTTTCGCGTCGATGCCAGCCAGGCTGGGGGCAGCCAGGCCAAGCCCATCACCCACTGCATGACCGCCTTGGCGGGCTGCGGCGGTTCGCAGAGAACCGCGACCAACTCGGCGCCCCATGCCGACTCGCGAGAAATGGTGTTCATGGCCAACGGCAGCCTCGTCGAGGCCGATGACGGCGGCGTCTACCGGCACACCCTGCCCGGCGGCACGACCGGCGACTGGGTCTCGGTGAACGGCAATTTGGCCGCGATCGAGCAGCACGATGGCGACTACGACACGATCTCGAACATCCTCATCAGCGGCAACCAGGACAACGCGGTGACCCAGCAGAATACGACCGCGAGCACGATTTGGGCGAACATCGACTCCGGCGATGGTGGGGACACGGTGGTTGCGGTGAACGACCCGATCGCGGGTCAGTCCACTCGCTACTTCAGTAGCCAGAACAACGGCGGCCTGAGGCGTCAGGTGTACGACGCAGCGAACGCGATGCAGAGCGAAGCCAACCCGACCTTGACGCCCGTGGGCATGTCGCCCGTGCCGAACTTCATGATGCGGTTCATTACTCCGTACGCGGTCAACCGGGTGACGCCTTCTCGCCTGCTCATTGCTGCGGCCAACGGTGTTTACGAAAGCGCCGATCGGCTCGATTCGGTCAGCCAGATCTCGACTGCGGTCGTCCCCGCAAGTGGGGGCAGGCCGATGGCCTACGGCGCTGTCGGCAATGCCGACGCGCTCTATTTCGCGAGCGGTGACAAGGTCCACGCCCGGACCGTGGCGGCGCCGATCGCGCCGACCGCCACCGACCCCGATGGCGCCAGCGCCGACGCTATCCTTGGCGTGGTCATCGACCCCGATAACGCCCAAGTCGCCTTCGCCGTCGACGTCAACCAGGTTTTCCGAACGACCAACGGGGGCACCAGCTACGGTGACGTCACGGGCAATCTCCTCGCCTTGACCCCCGGGGCTCTGCGGACGATCGGTTACGTCAACAGTGGCGGCGATCGACTCGTGGTTGGCGCCGACAAGGGCGTCTTCGCCGCCACCGAGGCGAGCGGATTCGTTACCTGGGCGAAGCTCGGCACTGCGCTTCCCAACGCCCCGGTGTTCGACCTCGCCTACGACCTCGCCGACAACCAGCTGTCTGCGGCGACACTAGGCCGCGGGACTTGGACTCTGTCGCTAGCAGGCGGGGGCTGTGTCGCCGACCTGGTGCTTGCCAATCAGACGCTGACTACGGCGCAGGTACAGAAAGCCACGAACACGATCACCTTGGGTCCGAACTTCGTCGCCAATGCTGCCGCACCCGGCGTTCAGTTGGTGGCCGGGCAGAAGATCGTGTTCGGTGCGACGACCACCCTCCGTGGGGTGTTCTCGGCGACGATCGGCGCCTGCCCCTAACGCTGAGGGTGACAGGCACCGGAGCTTCTGTCGCCTGGGACATCGCCGATTCGGACCTCGGTCCGGTCGGTGCCGCGAGAGCCGCGCTGGTCGCCTGCGTGCTCCTTGGTCTCGCGAGCGCGACCTTCGCACCGATCACCGCCCAGATGCAGCCGGTCTACCCGGTGTACGAGGGCTGGACCACCAACCCCGACGGCAGCTACACCCTGGTGTTCGGCTACCACAACGAGAACAGCGTACCGGTGGAGATCGCGCCCGGGTCCGAGAACGGCTTCGTTCCCGGTCCGAATGACCGCGGGCAGCCGGCGCGTTTCCTGCCCGGACGCCAGCGCAACGTCTGCCGCATCGTCCTCGACGCGGGCTTTGCGGGCAACCTGCAGTGGACCCTGGGTGTTGCCGGCAAACGTCAATCGACCACCGAGAATGGCGGCCTCGATTCGCGCTACCCGCTGGAGGAGATCGGCTCGGGCTACCGAGCGGCGCGCGAGATCGATCCGACGCGAGCGCCCCGCGGACGGTGCGTGAACCGAGCGCCGACGGTTAGCGCCGGCCGGGGCGTGGAGACCGAGATGTCGACGGCGGTCGAGCTCTCGGGATTCGTGGTCGACGACGGACTGCCTCGTGAAGGGACCCTGGCCGTCGCTTGGCGCCAGCTCGACGGTCCGAGCGAGGTTACGTTCGCCCTGCCCTCCTCGCCGCGGACTCGCGCGACCTTCAGTGCCGCCGGAACCTACGTTCTGGAGCTGTCGGCCAGCGACTCCGAGCTCGAGTCGCGCTCGACGGTGACCGTCACGGTCAAGCCGCCGGCTTCGCCGCGGCCGGCCGCGGCGCCGCGGCGCTGAGGCGAGGCGTCAGGGAGTCTCTGTCGACTCGACACCTTCGACCGCCTGGCGGTACTCCTGGTCGCTGAGGTAGACGAAGTTGGTCCAGCCGATCGCCATGTCGTCGACCGTCCGGTTGCCCCACCCCACCCAGGCGTCGGGGTCGGGGTT
>JAQBHE010000357.1:0-2772 GCA_032128015.1 Holophagae bacterium | reverse complement strand
GAGATCGCGGACACTCACTGGCTTCGCGCCGATGTCGACGCGTTTCTGTTCGAGCGTGCCAGGAGCGAGGGTGTTGTGGTGCTCGAAGGGTCGTCGGTCACACAGCTCGAGGTCGACGGCGACGGAGCTCGAGCGCGAGTCGGAGGCACTGCCAGCAGCAACGACTCAGCCGAGATCTCGGCACGCTTCGTGATCGACGCAACCGGCGGCGGTGGCGCGCTTGCCGGCGCGCTCGGCCTGGCGCCTCGCCCACTTGCCGCACCCTTCGAGAGCCGCTTGCTCTATGGACACTTCCGCGACTTGCCCCCGTTCTCGGCGACGGTCGCAGGTCTTGCGGGTGGGAATGAGCCGTACCCCGAAGAATGGGCCGCGGTCCATCACCTGCTCGACGTCGGCTGGATGTACCAGTTGCGTTTCGACCACGCCGTGACCAGCGCCGGGTTCTTGCTCGACCCCGGCCGCCTCGAGTGTCTGGGCATCGATCTGCCTTGGGAGTCACCGGCCGATGCCTGGCGGATGACGATCGGCCGCTTCCCGAGCCTGGTGGCCCAATTCGAGACCGCGCAGCCGGTGACCGAGATCGCAGCCACCGGCCGTCTGCAACGCCGTCTCGAGCGTGCAGCCGGCGAGCGCTGGGCGCTCTTGCCAGCTACCTTCGGGTTTCAGGATCCATTGTTCTCGTTCGGCATCGCGTGGTCGCTGGTCGCGGTCGAGCGGCTTGCCGAGCTCCTCGGCGACGGCGACCTCGAACGCGCCTCGCTCGGTCTCGAGCGGTACGGAGAATTGCTGGGCGCGGAGGCCGATCATCTCGAGACCCTGATCGGAGCCGCCTACTCGGTGCTCGACGACTTTCCGCGCTTTCGCTCGCTCGCGCTCCTCTACTTCGTCGCCGCGAGCTTCGATGAATCACGACAGCGGCTTCTCGATCCCGGAGAGGCTGGTCTCACCGAGTCGTGGTGCTGGCAGGGTTTCCTGGGCGCGACCGACCCGGTTCTTCGCGACCTCTTCTTGGCGGCGGCTGAACGGGCGTCAACGCTACGCGATCCACAAGCCTTCAAGGAGTGGGTGCGCAGCGCGATCGCCCAACGCAACATCGCCGGGCTCGGCGATCCGGCCCGCCGCCACCTCTACCCGGTCGACGAAGGCGCCCTGGTCGAGAACGCCGGTCTGCTCGGGCTCGACGCTGTCGAAGCTCGCCGCCGCCTACCGCGGTTGCGGGGCCGCTCTCGCTGACCGCGGGGGCAGGCGGCTATCCCCCTTCTTGTGCGGCTCGACCCAGATCGGCGAGGTCCAGGCACGCTCCTGAATCGTCACAGGCACCCCCTTCCGGCGGCGCCACGGCCAACAGCCCCCTCAGCGCAGCGAGCCGGACCAGATCACCCAGGCGATGACCACCGCCAGCGCCGAGGCGATCGCGATCAACAGCCACGGCCACCTCGGTGTCTCCGTCCCGGACTGCGCCGAGCCTTCCGGCGGCACACCTCGGAGCACGAAGTCGGGGACGGTCGTGCGAACCGTCGGCGCTTCGGTCGCAGGCACCGATCCCGGGACGCCGGCGTCGCGAAACAATCGTTCGACGAACGCCGCCACCTCGGCGGTCTCGGACCCTTGGCTCGGCCGGGTTGGGACCTCGACCTCGGTGTCAGCGACGGCCTCGAGCAGCTCATCGAGCTCGGCAGCGAATAGCCTATCCGGCCGGTGAAAGGGATCGAGCTGGCTCTGCAACTCGCGAGCGCTCGCGACCCGGCTCGTTGCCTCCTTCGCAAGCGCGCCAAGCACCGCCTGCCGTATGGCCGCCGGCACTCGCCCCGCGGGGTCGCTCTCGGCAAAGTCGAGCGGCGGCTCGAACAGGTGGTGGGACAGCACCTCGCTGAAGTTGCCGCCGCCGATCGGGCAACGACCGGTCAGCAGTTCGTAGAGGACGACACCGAACGAGTAGAGGTCGCTGCGCTGGTCGAGATTCGAGGCGCCGCCGGCGGCGAACTGCTCGGGCGCGGTGTAGCGCGCCTTGCCCAAGAAAGAGCCGAGGTGGGTGAGTTTCTGAGAGTCGCCGGTCACCGCCTTGGCGATTCCGAGATCGATCAGCTTCACCACCGGCTCGCCGCGCTCGTCGCGGGTGAGCATCAGGTTGTCGGCGGCAATGTCGCGGTGGACGATCCCTTGATCGTGAACGAACGCCAGCGCGTCGAGCGCCTGGTGGGCGATCTCGACGGCCAGCGGAAGACTCGGAAGTCGGCCGTCGGCGACCAGCTCCTTGAGGTTTACGCCGTCGACGAATTCCATCACCAGAAAGGAGTTGCCTTCGCCGTCGACCCGCCACTCGAAGGCGCGCGCGAGATTGGGGTGGATCAGCGAGGACATCATCCGCGCCTCGCGCTCGAAACGGCGCACCAACGTCGGATTGGCGACGCCTTCGACGCGGATCATCTTGATCACCCGCGGCTCGTCGAGGTGCCGGTGCCGGACCTTGTAGACCCGACCCATGCCGCCGTCGCCGAGGTGCCCCAGGACCTCGTAGGTGCTCGGGCTCGGTTCGGGAGTGTCGGTCATGGCTGCGCGTCGGCTGTCGGCGGCGACCCGGCGATCCTACTCGCCGCGGACCCCATTTCGCAGTCAGGGGGCGGCCTCGATGAGGCTCTAGCCCGGACTATTCATGAACGACCTACTACGGCCGCGCATTCATCCCATCTGGCGGGCGTCCTCGGCCCTCGGCTCCTGCGACGTACTGCGAGTACGACTCGGAGCACTCGGGGCCTGCGGGTGCCCACCACC
>JAQBHE010000356.1:0-3886 GCA_032128015.1 Holophagae bacterium | reverse complement strand
GAGAGATACGGGCTGCCGGCGAGCACCGCGAGCATGCTGCGCAGGGTTCGCGGTCGCTCGCCGAGGCCGTGGAGGAGGGTGGCTGGGTCGAGTCCTCCGTGCAGGCAGCGCTCGAGACCGAGCAAGGCGCGGTCGGGATCGGAAGTGGCGGCGAGCTCGCTAGCGAGCCGACGCTGGTTCACTGCATCGAGCGGTACGGCGTCCAAGAGGCGCTCGAAGGAGCGTCGCGCGGTCGGGCGGTCGTGGAAACCGGCGAGCTCGTCGTCGGCGAGAGCCAGGCGGGTCGGCGTGCCGGATTCGGCGCCAGGATCCACGATGTCGGCCACGTTCTCGCAGGCACGGCGGTTGCGGTGGGGATGTCGGGGGATGTCGGGGGGTCTCAGAGGTCACGGACCAGCATCGGCCAGCCTATACTGCTCGAGCTTCGGCGGCCCCCATCCGATGAGCAGCACCCCGCGCCTCCGCTTGTTGTACGCCGCCAACGTCGGCCATTTCGGGATCGACGTCTTCAACAGCATGGGCCCGGTCCTGCTCGCGTTCCTCAAGACGCCGCTGGGGCTGTCGGCGGGACAGGTCGGTCTGGCGGTCGGCTTGTATCAGCTGCTCGCCGGGTCCACCCAGCCGCCGTTCGGCTGGCTGGTCGACCGCGTCGGCAGCCGGCTGCTGGGCCCGACGAGCGTCACTTGGACGATGGGTTGCCTCTGCCTGGCGCTGGTCGCCGCCGAGCGACTGGGGTTTGGCGCTTTCCTGCTGATCTTCGGATTCGCCGCGCTCGGCTCGGGCGCGTTTCATCCCCAAGGGACGATGCATGCCGGGACCGCGATCCCGGGGCGCTCGGCGACCGGGACCTCGCTGTTCTTCCTCTGCGGTCAAGTTGGTCTGGCGACCGGGCCGCCGCTCGCGGGATTCCTGCTCGACCGCTGGGGGACATCTGGGATCCTGTTCCTGGCGGCGGTGATGTCGCCGGTCCCGTTGTTCATGGCGGTGGCGATGGGCCCTCGACGCTGGAACCCGCGACCCGAGCCGCCAGCTCCGGTCGCGGCAACGGTGCGGCGACGCATCGAGGCTCGAAGTTTGGGTTTGCTGGCCGCGATCTTCAGCTTGCGCGCTTGGATCTTCATTGGCACCGCGGCGTTTCTGCCGTTGCTGTTCCAGCTCAAGGGCTGGAGCTCGACCCGCCAGGGGTTGCTCGCCGGGACCTTCTGGCTGGGGGGTGCGATCACCGGCGTTTTCCTTGGCGATCTCGCCGACCGCTGGGGACGCCGGCGCGCGGTGAGCCTGGCGTCGCTGATCGGCGCGGTGCTGCTGCCCTTCTTGCCGGGCGCCGACGGCTTCGCCGCCTTCGCGCTCGCCCTTGCTTGCGGCGGCTGCCTCGGGGCGCCCCACAGTGTGCTGATCGTGATCGCCCAGGACCTGCTGCCGGTGCGCCGCGGCCTCGCCTCCGGGATGGCGCTCGGATTCTTGTTCGCCATGGGCGCGGTCGCCAGCTGGTCGATCGGCATGCTCGCGGACCGTTACGGCCTGAGCCAGGTGATCCAGGCCGGTGCGGTGTTGGCGGCGGCGGTCGCCGGGCTGGCGTTGTTGCTCCCAACATCGGCGCCGGCCGAGGAATCGGCGAGGCCGGCCGACAAGTCGGCGCAGCCGGCCGAGGAAACCGTGGCCGGTGTCGTCGACGCGGGTGCGGCGTGAGCCGGCGCTGGCTCGCGCGTCGGTCCGCTCTCAGCCTCTGGTTCGCCGGTCTGCTGGTCGCGACCGCGGCGCAATCCCAGGGGGGGCCGTGGCTGGCGTTCGACCTCGGTGCGCTCGAGGGTCGGGCGAGCGACCCCACGGGCGCGCCGCTCGTCGGGGCGAACGTTCGACTCAGGGGTCCGATCGAGCGCGCTGTGCGTGCGGGCCCCGGCGGCCGGTTTTTCTTCCCGGCCTTGGTTCCCGGACGCTACTCCGTAGAGGTATCCCGCGAGGGCTTCGTGACCTCGGTGGTCGAGGACATCGATGTCGAGCCCGGCGGAGTCTTGTACCTGCGTTTCGAGCTCGTGCCCGGCCGGGCCTCGTCGTTGACCGTGACCTCCATGCCGGTAATCGACACCACTCGCTCCAGCGGCCGCGAGCACACGGGCCGCAGCGAGCTCGATCTCCTGCCGCTTCGAGGTGTGATCGCTGGACTCGATGCCTTGCTGCCACCGCCACGCGGGCCGCGTCTGTTCGACGGCCTCGAGGTTGGGGGCCGCCACCGGGTGTCGATCTGGGACCACCTGGCGGTGGCGCTGGTGGAGGGCGTGGCCCTCGCCACGTCGGATCCGGGCGCGGGACTGGACTTCGTGGCGGCGCCGGCCCGTCTCTTGGCGCGCCGGGTCCAGGCGCCGTGGCACGCGTCGCTCGGAGTGCTTTCGACCGGCCCGGCGCTCGCCGAGCATCCGGCGACGGTCCTATCGGGGCGCCGCGCGACGCTGCGTCCGAATGCCAGCTTCGGTGGGCAGTGGGGCGACCGTCTGGTGGGCTTCGTCGGGGGCGGGTTCGACCGCGAGACGTTCGACGCCGAGACGTTCGACACGGGGACTTCCGAGACGGAGTCGGCGCACCAGGGGCACGGTCTCTCAGAACCGAAGTTGCGCCTCGACACCCGGCTCGGTCTCGGCCGTCTCGATGGCCAGCCGAGCCGGTCGTGGCGGCTCGGCGCACTCTATCTGGGTGCGCACGGCCGCGGTTCGGACGGTCGGCCCGATGTTGTCGAGCGACTCGCTCGCCTCGACGGCGTCGGTGTGCCCGCTGCCGGCATCGAGGTCGGAATACGGCTGGCCCGAGCCGACCGCAGCGGAGTCGCGACGCTCGTCCAACCGCTTGGCGACGAGTCTCGTACCGGATTCCAGTTCGGCTGGTCGCGAGGGATTCAGGTGCTCAGCGTCGGCGCAGCCCACCAACGGCAGGATCGCGGCCTGTGGTTCGAAGGTGGCTCGCGCACTGCGTTGTGGGTCCAAGAGCGGCTCCGGCTTGGCCGGGTGAACCTCCAGCTCGGGCTGCGGGCTCAGGACCACGAGGGATCAATGCGAGGTTTGTCGAAGACAGCAAGCGACGACGGCCAAGAGCTCCTACCGCGGGCCGGTGTTTCGTGGGACCTTCTCGGCGACGGCCAGTGGAGCCTGTTCGCGAATGCCGGCGAGTACGGCGAGTCGGCAGTTGGCTGGGATGAGGCGCGCTCGATCGCGAAACCGCGGCGCACCGGAATCGGGCTCCGTCACCAGCTGATCCCGGGGGTCGTCCTCGAAGCCGAGGCGAGCCGGCGGCGGGTCGCAGCGGCGGTCGTCGACGATCCCGACTCCACCGCGACTCCTGGCCCCGAGCACATTCGACTCGACACGGTCCGGCTCGGTGCGCGAGCGGCGCTCGGTCGCCGCGCGACCACGACCATGGAGTACCAGCGCTTCGAGCTCACCGCGCCGCCGCTGCTTGGCGAAGCGCGAGACCGCAGACTCGATGCGTCGCAGTTGGTGCTCACGGCGACCTGGGCTCTCGAGCGTGGGTTCGAGGCGGGGACCGTGGTGCGATACCGGCAGGGGGGGTTCTGGGCGCGGGCGCAAGCGTGGCCGGCTCTTCAGACTCAGGCGGTTGCCGAGCCGCGATTCGACTTCGACCAGCAAGGATCGCTGGCCGAAGTCGCAATCGCCCTCGGCTATCGCCTGCCGATCCAACCCGACGCCGAACAGCCGCTACGAGCGACCCTGAGGCTCGAGGTCTCGAATCTCCTGGACGATCGGTTGGAGGATCGAGATCGACCCGATCCGGAAGCGCGTCGGGTGTGGTTGGGCTTTCGCATCGAGCGCTAGGTGTCCGCGCCGGAGGCGGGCGAGCCGCGTTGGATCATCCCCTCTTGGGGGTAGCGGCCGAGCTT
>JAQBHE010000355.1:0-10868 GCA_032128015.1 Holophagae bacterium | reverse complement strand
GGCTCTCTGCGGATGTGGAGGGATTGGATGGTCCGAAAGTTTAGCGGCGTTGGAATCGTCCTCCTGCTGTTGTTCCCGGAGGTTGGGAGCGGCACGGCCGCAAGTGACCGGTTGGTTGGTTTCCGCGAGTCGCGAGTCGCCGCGCACCTCGACCTCGAGGCGCGTTTCGACCGTTCCCTCGATGCCGCCGAGCTCATGGAGTGGAGTCGGTGGCTGACCACCGCGCCCCACCATCTTGGTTCGCCCAAGGCGCGGGCGAACGCCGAGCGGATGCTCGAGCTGTTTCGGTCCTGGGGATTCGATGCTCGGATCGAGACCTTCGACGTGCTGTTTCCGACCCCGCGGGTTCGCCAGGTGACCCTCCTCGAGCCGCATCGCTTCGAGGCCAAGCTCCGCGAGGAAGCCGTTCCGGGCGATCCCAGCTCGCAGGTGGCGGTCGCCGAGGGGCTGCCGTCGTTCAACGCCTACTCCGCCGACGGTGACGTCACCGCCGAACTGGTCTACGTCAATCGCGGCGTGCCCGAGGACTACGAGGAGCTCGAGCGGCTGGGCATCGACGTCCGCGGCAAGATCGTGATCGCGCGCTACGGCGGTTCATGGCGCGGGATCAAGCCCAAGGTCGCGGCCGAGAAGGGAGCGATCGGCTGCCTGATCTACAACGACCCGGCGGACGACGGCTTCACCCAAGGCGAGGTCTATCCCGATGGCGCCTACAAGCATGACTCCGGTGTCCAGCGCGGGTCGGTCCTCGACTTGCCGCTGCGCCCCGGCGATCCGCTGACCCCGATGCGCGGCGCCACCGCCGGTGCAGCGCGGCTCGAGCGGCGCGACGCCGAGACCATCATGAAGATCCCGGTCTTGCCGCTGGCCTGGCGAGACGCGCTGCCACTGCTCCAAGCCCTCCAGGGGCCGGTCGCCGAGTCGGCGTGGCGAGGCGCGTTGCCGATCACCTACCGGATCGGTCCCGGACCGGCGAAGGTGCGGATCCGGCTCGAGTTCGACTGGCGGCAGGTCCCTGCGTACGATGTCATCGCGGTGCTGCGCGGCGCCGAGCGTCCCGACCAGTGGATCGTGCGCGGCAACCACCACGACGCTTGGGTGATCGGCGGTCGCGACCCGATCAGCGGGCTCATCGGCCTGCTGGCCGAGGCGAAGGCGGTCGGAGCCCTCGCGGCGACCGGCTGGCGGCCCAAGAGGACCCTGGTCTACGCCGCATGGGACGGCGAGGAGCCGGGGCTCCTGGGCTCGACCGAGTGGGTGGAGCAGCACGCCCAGGAGCTCGCCGAGAAGGCGGCGGTCTACATCAATTCCGACTCCAATGGTCGCGGGTTTCTCGGGGTCGGCGGATCCCAGGCCCTCGAACAGCTGGTGAACGAAGTGGCCTCCGCGGTCCCTGATCCGCAGACCGGGACGAGCGTCGCGGCGCGCCTGCTCGCCGCACGCAAGGTGGCGGCGTCGCCCGCGGAGCTCGCCGAGATCGAGGCCGATCCGCGGCTCCAGGTCGAGGCGCTGGGATCGGGCAGCGATTACTCGCCGTTCTTCCAGCACCTCGGCATCCCGTCGCTCAACGTCGGCTTCGGCGGCGAGGGTCCGGGCGGCGAGTACCACACCGCCTTCGACACCCACGCCTTCTTCCAGCGCTTCGTCGACCCCGGCGCCGCTTACGGGGTGGCGCTAGCCAAGACCGCCGGGCGGATGTCCTTGCGCCTGGCCGAGGCCGACGTCCTGCCGTTCGACTACCGAACCACCGCCAAGGCGATCGCCGGCTATGTCGACGAGGTATTGAAGCTCGCCGAGAGCGAGCGCGACGAGATCGGCCGCACCAACCGCTTGCTCCGCGAGCGCGCGTATCAGCTGGCCGCCGATCCCACGAAGCACCGGGTGCCGCCGATGGCGAAGGTCGAGCCGCCTCATCTCAACTGGGCGCCGCTGCTCGACGCTCGCGATCGTCTCGAGCGCTCGGCTCGAGGTTTCGACCTCGAACGCCTCGCCGGCGCTCTCGAGCCTGCCCTCCAGATCGCGGCCGACCGCGAGCTCTACAGCGGTGAGCGGCTGCTCACCCGAGTCGAAGGGCTGCCGCGTCGGCCGTGGTACCGCCACTATGTTTTCGCACCCGGTTTCTATACCGGCTACGGGGTCAAGACCCTGCCCGGGGTCCGCGAGGCGATCGAGGAGGGGGCATGGGGAGACGCGCAGCATCAGATCGGGCTCGTGGCCGAACGCATCGAGGCGTTGGCGACCCGACTGGAGGGCATCGCCAGTGGCCTGCCAGCGAGCGCGCAGGGCGGCCGATGAGTCGGAAGGAATCCCGATGACCGCTCCGCGAGCGACAGCGGTCCTCGAGCGTTGGCTGGGGCCGCTCGACGAGCAAGGAATGACGTCGCCGGAGGCGACCGCCCGCTGGTGGTCGAAGGACCCCGAGCTCGACCGCTCGTTGCGCGACCAGTTCGCCGGCGACCATGCCCGCGCGGTCGCAGGCGAGCTCGACGGCTGGCTCGAGGACCCCCGCGGGCGGCTCGCCTACGTGATCGTGATCGACCAGTTCTCGCGCAACATGTTCCGCGGTGAGGCCGGGATGTTTGCCCATGACCCGCTGGCGCTCGCGGCAGCGCTCGACGGCATCGACCTCGGGGTCGACCGTTCGCTGCGCTTTGCCGAGCGCGTTTTCCTCTACATGCCGTTGATGCACAGCGAGCGGCGGAGCATCCAGCATCTGAGCGTCCGCTTGTTCGAGCGGCTGGCCGCTGAGGTGCCGGAGCCGGCGCAGAAGTCGGCGCGGGCCAACCTCGATTTCGCGGTGCGCCACTTCGAGATCGTCGAGCGCTTTGGCCGGTTTCCGCATCGCAACGCGGTGTTGGGTCGCACCAGTTCTCAGGAAGAACGCGACTTCCTGGCGCAACCGGGATCGTCGTTTTAGCGGGATTCCAGCGGGCTTTGACCCGCGACGATGGCTGTCATTGTCAAGAAATCTTCGTTTTCTGCGACTTCGTCGCTGCGAGCTTGGAGATCGACAAGATGGTTGTCCTCGCCCAAGATTCGGACCAGGCGACGTGGCTTTGGATTGTGTGTGCTATATTGCGGACCTTCCCAAACAATGGATCTGGAGAAGCCAAAAAATGAAGAGATCGTTCGTATTCCTCGGCCTTGCGCCGTTCGTTCTAACCGGCGCCGTCTTCGGAGCCAGCGTGACCCGGAGCTTCAACCCGGCGACCTACACGCCCGGACAGCAGGTCACGGTGACTTTGACCGTCAGCGCGACGGGCGCTGCGGCACAGGCGATCGAGGATCACGCCCCCGCAGGCTGGACGGTGTCGAACGCCAGCGATAGCGGCAATGCCTCCGGTACTCGTGCCGCGTGGTTCTTCCTCGACGGCAACAACCGGACGCTGACCTATCAGGCGACCCCGCCTTCGGGTCAATCCGGCCCCAAGACTTTCACCGGGGAAGGCGCCTTCGACGGCGCGACGAGCGCGATCGGTGGCAGCAGCACGATCTCGACGGCTGGCGGCGCCAGCGCGCGGGTGACCCGAAGCTTCAACCCAACCAGCTACACCCCCGGACAGCCGGTGACGGTGACCTTGGCGGTCACGCCGGGGGGAGCCGCGGCGCAGGCGATCGAGGACCACTCCCCGGCCGGTTGGACGGTGGCGAGCGCCAGCGACGGCGGCAATGCCTCCGGTACTCGTGTCGCGTGGTTTTTTCTCGACGGCAACAACCGCTCTTTGACCTACCAGGCGACGCCGCCCGCTGGAGAGTCGGGCGCCAAGACCTTCTCGGGAGAAGGCGCCTTCGACGGCAGTACCGAGGCAATCGGCGGCAGCAGCACGATCTCGCTCATGACCGGACCACCGCCATGCACGACTGCGACCAAACTGTGCCTGGACAACAATCGCTTCACCCTGACGCTCGACTTCAAGGCTGCCGGCGGCCAACAGGGCGCCGCGCAGGTCGCCAAGGAGCGCGATGGCGTGCTGCCCGCCGGCACCCCGAACTCGGGCGCCTTCTGGTTCTTCGACGCCGGCAACTGGGAGATGCTGGTGAAGGTCCTGAATGGCTGTGGTCTCAACAACAACTACTGGGTGTTCTTCGCGGCGACCACCAACGTCGAGTTCAAGTTGACCGTGACTGACACCCAGACCAACTCCACCAAGCAATACACGAATCCTCTCAATAATGCAGCCTTACCCGTCCAGGACATCAATGCGTTCGCGACCTGTCCTTGACGCACCCAGTGAGAAATAAAGAAATGACGAGAATCCAGCGAGAATCGATCGAAATGACTACGCGCCAGGGCGCGATGGCCTACGGATTCAGGAGAGACCGAATGAGTCGCAAGAGCACTTGGTTGTACTTGGTATGCATGTTCCTTCTGGTGATCTCAGTGGCAGCAGGCGCCGCTTCCATGGCCGAGGTCGCCACCCGGTGGCAGCAGAGCCCGGCGTCGAGCGGACGCTCGACAGAGCCGTCGGCCAGACGCTCGCCAAAGCCGATCACACCCTGCTGTTTGTGGACCACTCCTCCAGCGGGGACCAGCGCTTCGTGACCCGCGGGCCTGGGTTCACAGCGGTATTCGAGCCGACCGGCATGACCCTCGGCTTGCGGACGGAGGTCGCGGGCGAGCCGTCCACGTCGCTCGACAATCCGCGGTCCGAGATCCCAGAGAAGAACTTCGCCTACCGTTGGCTGCGCGAAGAGTTGCTCGACGTGCAGGTGGGGGCACATCTCGAGGCGGGTGCCGATTCGGGAGCGCGGGCAAACTACTTCCTGGGCTCCGACCCGTCGGCCTGGCGGACCAATCTACCGATGGTCACCGAGATCCGGTACGTCGGCGTCTACGACCGGATCGACCTTCGTAGCTATGACGGCGGAGGTCACCTGGAACGCGACTTCATCGTGTACCCGGGCGGGAAGGTCGAGTCCATCGCCCTGCGCTACACCGACGCGAAGAGCGTGTCGCTGTCGCCGGCGGGAGAGCTGCTGGTCGAGACCCCCGAAGGGATCGTGCGCCAGAGTGCTCCGGTGGTCTATCAGGAGCGCGGCGGCGAGCGGCTGGCCGTCGAGGGTCACTACGTCCTCGGCAGCGACGATCGGGTGGGCTTCGAGGTCGCCGCGTACCAAGCCGATCTTTCCCTGATCATCGATCCGACGATCGAGTACGCGACGTACCTCGGCGGAGCGAACGCCGATGCCGCCAACCACGTTGCGGTCGATACATTGGGCAACTTCTACGCAGTCGGCCGAACCGACAACCCCTCCGTGGCCTCTTTCCCCATGGCCAAGCCCAACGGCAACGTCAACGGCACGATCCAGAACAACGCCCCGGGCGGGACCGACGCCTTCGTTACCAAGTACTCGCCGGCTGGCACGGTTGTGTACTCCGCAATCATCGGCGGAAACAACACCGATTCGGGGCAGTCGATCGATGTCGGCAAGGATGGTTCGGCCTACATCTGCGGCTTCACGAGCTCTTCGAACTTCCCGAAGGTCAAGTCGATTCAGAATGATCAAGGTGGAACCGACGGTTTCGTCACCAAGCTGAGTCCGGACGGTTTGAAGCTCGATTTCTCGACGTACGTGGGAGGAGACCAGTACGACGATTGTTGGGGCTTGCGACTGGACCATCAGGAAGACATCATCATCACCGGTCTCACTTTTTCCGACCAGAACAGCTTCGATCCGAAGGGTCCAACGATCGACCTGACCTACAACGGGAACGGTGATGCCTACCTGGCGGAGATCCGGGTCAACGACAACTCCCAACCGGTACCGACGCCGTTTTTCCGGTTCAAGACCTACCTGGGCTCGCCGCAGGAGGATGTCGGAAACTCCGTGGCGGTCGGCGGCAACGATGACATGTACGTGGTTGGGAACACGCTGGCCAACTCCAAGTTCGAGAACGTGCCGAATCCCCAGGTTCAGACCCAGCCCGGCGGCAATCGCGACGCTTTCGCACTGCAAGTCAACGAAGGCGGAAACGGAATGCGCTGGTTCACCTTCCTGGGCGGCTCGCAGGACGACGTGGGCCACGGTGTGAAAGTGACCATGCAGGACGAGGCTGTCTTCGGTGGTACGACCGATTCGTCGAACTTCCCGACCTCCGGCACCGCTTTTCAGCCCAACGTCGGCGGTGGCAGGGATGCGTTCGTCGCTAAGATCAACCAGGCGGGCAACGCCAAGGTGTGTGCGAGCTATCTGGGCGGATCGATGATCGACCAGACGATCGAGTCCGGCAACTCGATCGCCCTGACCGACAAGGACGAAGTGATCCTTGTCGGCCGCACCAACTCGGCCAACCTCCAGATCAAGGACGGCATCCAGAAGTCCCTGGGTGGCGCCACCGATGCGTTCGTGGGGGTCATGAGCCCAGACTGCAAGAACACCGTGTTCGTAGACTTCGTCGGCGGTCAGGAGGACGACGAAGCGCGCGGCGTGAGTTTCATGGGAGGACGGACCTACGTGGTCGGCCAGACTTCGAGTTCCGGCAACGCCACCGGGTTCCCGGTGACCCCGAATGCGGCCCAACTCTCGGCGCCAGGGACGCCCAACGGCTTCGTCGCGGTGTTCATGCTCGAGGACGCTCCGCCGACGACATCGTTCTCGGGCAAGGTGACCGACAAGGACTCGGGGAGCAACATCGCGGCCGCCAGCGTCAGCTGGGGAAGGACGTCAGCGACAACCGGCGCGGACGGGACCTACACCTTCACGAATCAAGCGTGTGGTACCGACACCTTCAGCGTCTCCAAGACCGGGTACCAGACCTTCTCCGAGAGCTACACGCCACCGTGCGGTGGTACGGACACCAAGAACGTGCAGTTGACCAAGAGTGGTTCGGTACCGCATCCGGCAGACACGAACTCGGATTTCAAGATCTCAGGAGGAGAGGCGACTGCCTACGGGGCGGCGTTCGTCAAAGGCACGGCGTGGCCGACTCCTCCGAGTCCGCCCGACGTAGGGCATACGTCGAACGCCGGTTTGATTTTCCAGAAGGGGAAAGACGCTGGCTACACCGATGACGGCGGTGCAGCTCCGGGACGTTGGAAGCCAATACCGTAGGCCGTTGCGGTGGTTGCCCGCTTCCCTGCGAGCTGGCCGTGTTCCGAAAGGGCGGGCCAAGCAGGATCTGGAGCGAGGCGATCAGCCGCCGGCTTTCGAGCCGGCGGCTTTCGCTTCGCGGTTCCACGCCGCGGTCGGCGCCTTGAGCGAACACGCTCCCAGAAGCTGTTCGAGCTGACGATGGAGCGCAGAATACCGGAAGAAGAGAGACAGGCAGGACCAGGTTCTTGTCGATGAAGAGAGGAGACCAAGTTTCATGAAGATACCGATCGCACTTTGCGGCCTCGTGTCGCTTGTTCTTACTGGCGCCGCCTTCGGAGCCAGCGTGAGTCGGAGTTTCCATCCCGCCGCCTATACTCCCGGCCAGGTGGTCACGGTGACGCTGACGGTGAGCGCGACCGGAGCAGTGGCACAGGCGGTCGAAGACAACGCCCCCGCGGGCTGGACGGTGTCGAGCGCGAGCGACGGCGGCAACGCCGCCGGTGGTCGTGCCGCCTGGTTCTTTCTCGACGGCAAAGATCGGACGCTGACGTATCAGGCAACCGCGCCGGTGGGCGAGTCCGGTCCCAAGGCGTTTTCCGGAGAAGGCGCCTTCGACGGCGAGGCGATCGCGATCGGCGGCAGCGGCACGATCGCGCCGGCGGGTTCTGCGGTGCTCAAGCCGCCGGAGGCTTCGGCCGGACGCGCTGGCAGCCCGTCGGAACGAGGGTCAGTGACCTCGGCTCAATAGCCACCCATCAGCACCCGCCACTGTTCGAGGGTTGCAACCCTCAGGTAGACGTTGCGCTGCAGCTCGTCGCCGATCGTCGAGGTCGGCGACGGGCCGTAGTTGTGGCCCGGGTAGATCTGGGTCGCCGGCGGCAGCTCGGCGAGGCGGCGTAGCGAGCGGAACATGTCGTCGGGGTTGCTTCCTGGCAGGTCGACGCGGCCGCAGCCTTGGACGAACAGCGTATCCCCGGCGATCAAGTGGTCGCCGCAGTGAAAGGCGGTGCTGCCGGGTGAGTGCCCAGGGGTGTGCAAACAGGTGATCTGGAGCTCGCCGAGCCCGATCACCGAGTCGGCACCAAAGCGGCTAACCGCGGCGCCGTCGATCCCGGTCTGGGCGATCATCCGCTCGGCCTCGATCTCGTGGATCCACACCGGCAGATCCTCGACCCGGAGCAGCTCGGCGAGGCCGGGAATCCGCTGGCCGAACAGCTCGCCACCGACGTGGTCTTGGTGGAGGTGGGTGGCGAGCACGCCCTCGACGATCCAACCGTCGCCGCGCGCGGCCTCGACCAGGCCCAGCGGATCCCACGCCGGATCGACGATCAGCGCCTTCTTGGTCGTGGGGTCGGCGACGATGTACAGGCAGTTGCCCATCGGGCCGGCGAATACCTGACGGATCTGAGGCTGGGCCCCTGCGCCTGGACGGTTGTCGGACATCGGTCGCGCAGGATCGCACAGCGAGCAGTGGTGTGCAACTCGCCGGTTCGCAATGCGTCCCTCCGAACGTAGCGGCCGAGCTTGGGCGGCCGACAGCGGCAACGAACGGCAGAGCCGCACTGTAGGCGCTCCGAGCCACCACGGGCTGCTAGGAGCCTGGTGTCTTTCTCCCGCGGGCTGGGTTACGCGCGCCGTGGGCCCAGATCCTAGGCGTCG
Source organism: Holophagae bacterium (assembly GCA_032128015.1). Taxonomy (GTDB): domain Bacteria; phylum Acidobacteriota; class Thermoanaerobaculia; order Multivoradales; family Multivoraceae; genus JAQBHE01. The sequence continues at coordinate 2,174 of JAQBHE010000355.1, read as the reverse complement.
GTCACGCAGGCGATGCTGGGACATCGTCGAGTGAACGCAACGACGGAGATGGGCCCACGCCGCCGTAACCGCAAGCGGCGCAAGGGTTTGCGCCCGCTGGCAGCGTTGGACCTCCTCCACAATGGCCCAGCATTGCGTCCGTCGGCCACGCCTAGCCAGCGGACGCAGATCCCTGCGCGCAGCTCCGTGGGAGAAAAACACCAGGCTCCTAGGAGCCGAATACGCACGACCAGCAAAGAGCGGTGACCGGCATCGCCCGGTCCGCCGGGCCCACGGCTCTCACCGGTGCGCTGTGAGGTTTCATCGCTGGCAGCCAACGCGACCCGGCGGTCGATCACCGAGAGCTGGGCTTAGCAGCCCGCGGATTGTCGATCCGGGCTCAGAGAGCGCCGTCGCGGCAGACGCCTGGCAGTCCGACCGAGAACTTGCCGAACGCCGAATGGCTGACGTTGACCGCGCCACCGCCCGGGGACAGCACGCGGATCTCGATCGACCCGAAAGCGGGCTGGAACAGGGTGACGTCGTCGATCATGAACTCGAGGGAATTCTGGTTGGTGCCGATGGTGAACGACGAGAGGAAGTTCCCCTGTTCGTCGTAGAGGTCGCCGGCGATGCTCGGCGGTCCGCCTACCCCCAACGCGCCCGCGAGATAGAGTTGGATCCGCGACCCGCTATCGGGTCCGAATCTGAGAAATCGCACCATCCAGTCGGCACAGAAGTCGTCGACAGTCAGGCCGAGGTTGCCATTGGCGAAGTTCTGGTGGACATCGATCTGGAAGTAATCGACGCTGATCGGTCCGCTGGGGACCAGGGTCACGAACCCGCGGGCGAACCCGTCCGCGTCCACTTCCAGGCCGAACGCGTCTCGCATGTTCGCCGTGAACACGCCGTGCGGGTCGATGAACACGGAATAGGCGATCTGCTCGGTGAAGTCGGGGCGGTGGTAGCGCACAAGCACGTCGATCGGGGTCGCCCCTTCGTTGCGAATCGACCACAGGGTCGAGGTGCCGATCTTCGTCCTGTCGACTTCGAAGAACGGCACCCACCAGGTCTTCTTCGCGGGCCGGGTCGAGTGGTCGCGGGGGGCGGCGACGGTGGCAGTTTCGCCAGGGGTTCGTGCCCTCTCGAATCCGCCGAGCAGGGGGAAAGCGTGGCGCTCGATGATCGTCTCCGCCCCGGCGCGATTGGACGATGGCAGGGCGATGAGAAGGATCCACACTACGGTGAGCCACTTGAACATGGGCGTCCTCAGCGAGTCGTGAGCTTGGATTCGACAACCATTTGAAGGATGGGCAGTGTATCAGCGGGCGATTCGCAGTCTCGGGTTGGCGATGATCGGGGATACCATCGGGCGCAGATGCTCGGTTGGCCGGCGCCCGGCCCCCACAGGAGGTCCCCGATGACAGGTGGTCGGTCAGGATCGAGAGATGCGAAGCTGCCGATCGCGGTGGTCGTACTGACGCTCGCCACGCGTCTGCTGTCCGCCCAGCCCGCGCCCGCGGCCCCAGGCGTTGTAACCAACGCTTCCGGGGCGGGCGATACCGAGTGGCCGGTGTTCGGTGGCGACCTCGCCAACACCAAGTACTCCGCGCTCGAACAGATCGATCGCGACAACTTCTCGCGGCTCGAGATCGCCTGGCGTTGGACCTCGATCTCGACCGAGGTCGCGGCCGCCGAGCCGCGGGTCAAGACCGCGCAGTTCAAACCGATTCCGTTGGTAGTCGACGGCGTGCTCTATGTCGCCACCGAGATCTCCCAGGTCGCGGCGCTCGACCCCGGCACCGGCAAGCTGCGCTGGCAATACGATCCCGAGTCGTGGCGCGCCGGGCGACCGGCCAACGTCGGCTTCCAGCACCGCGGGGTCGCCCATTGGCAGGGTGTTGGCGGCGACGGTCGCGCCACCGACCGCATCTTCATCGCCACCCACGACCGCAAGCTGGTTGCTCTCGACGCGCTGACCGGCGAGCCGGTAGGCGGCTTCGGCGAGGGGGGAGCGGTCGATCTGTTGCCCGACAACGGCAAGGCGATCTTCGGGCGGGCGGTCAACTTCCGTCACCTCACCCATAGCTCGCCGCCGGCGGTGGTCGGCGACAACGAGGTCGTCGGCTCGATCGTCCACGACGGCGCGATCCGACGAGCGGCGCCTCCGGGCCACGTCCGCGGCTATGACGCGC
>JAQBHE010000354.1:0-13181 GCA_032128015.1 Holophagae bacterium | reverse complement strand
CCGGCGACCAGATAGCCGGTGTCGGTATAGGCATAGCCTTCGCCGGCTGGGAACAACGGCTCTTTGTCGAGCGCAAACTCCAGGGATTCGCGCGGGGTCAGGTAGCTGTCGGGGTCGTAGCTCGGATCGGCGCGCCGACGCTTCATGGTCGCCGCGTACTCCGGGTCGAAGACGTGGTCGGTCATGCCGCTGCTGTGGGTGAGCAGGTGGCGCAGCGTCATCTCGGCATGGTTAGGCAGCCGGTCGAACCAGTCTTCGTTGCCGAGCCATTTCTCGGCCTTGTCGTCCAAGGACAGCTTGCCTTCGTGTTGCAGAGCGAGTGCGACCATCGGCACGAAGGTCTTGCCGACGCTGCCCGCCGCCAACTTGGTGTCGATGGTCATCGGAATCTGCTGTTCGAGGTCCGCGTAGCCGGTCGCCACCGTGCCCAGGCGGCCGTCTTCGAGAACGAACGACGCGACCGCCCCGGGGAATCCCAGCTCCTCGCGCAACTGGTCCAAGCGTTGCTGAAACCGGCCGACCAACTTGGCGAGCTCCGGATCGGCGGCGTCTTCGGGCGCTTCGGGAGCGCACGAAAACGAGGCGCCGGCGACCGCCAGCAGCACGGCGAGTCCGGTGGCAATCGATGGGTTCAAGTTCGATCCTCCCTTGGTTCCGTTTCCGCGTCTTCGAGCAGGAACGATAGGTCCTTGGCCAGCAGGTCTTCGATGCGCACGCCCTGGGTAGCGAGCTGACGGCGCCGTTCCCAGTACAGGCCGGAGCCAACCGCACAGATGACCACGAACAGCGCCGCCGCCTTGGCGCTGCCACCGACGCCGACCAGGATGAAGAAAGCCGAGCCCAGGATCAGGCCGGCGGTCCAGAACACCAGCCAAAACCCCTCGAGACGGAAGGCGGCGCGCCGGTAGTACTGCGGCGCGCGACGCGGCAACAGCATGACCGCGACACCGACGATGATCTGCGCCACCATCACGCACAGCACCGACATGAACGCGTACTCGGAAAAGCTGCGCTGGAACAAGAGTGCCGCGGTGACCACGACGCCGACGAACAGCAAGGCGCCGTTGGGCGAGCCGTAGCGCTTGCTGACATAGGCCAGCGGTGCCGGGAGCACCCGATCGCGCGCCAGCGCGAAGAGGTCGCGGCTCTTGGCCAGGACGATGCCGTTGATCGAGGTGCCGATCGCCAGCAAAGCGCCGAACGTGACCATCTGCGACATCCCGGCGGGCATGAAGACCTCCGAGGCCCGTGCGATTGCGGCCTGGGTCCCCCCGAGCTCGGTCCAAGGAATCAGCCCTGGAACCACGATCGTCACCGCCTGGTAGGTGATCAGGATCAACAGAAACCCCGCAGCCAGAGCGAGTGGAATGTTGCGCCGCGGGTTCTTGATCTCGCCGCCGAGCGAGATCAGCACGAAGAACCCCGAATACGAATAGTAGGCGGGCACGGCGGCGGCGAGCACGGGTCCGAACCCGCGGGGAAAGAACGGGACGAGGTTGGACCGCTCGATGTGAGCGAGTCCGCCGATCCCGAATGCCAGCAGCACCGCCATGAAGCCGACGACCATCACCGTCTGCATCCACACTGCGCTCTTCACCCCGAACAGGTTCACTCCCAGCATCAGGAGAACCGCGACCATCGCGACCGCCAGGCGATGTCCAGCCAGTCCGGGCAGGAAGACCGCGAGGTAGTCCGCGAAGCCGAGGGCGAGCGGCGGCACCGCCAGGGTCACCGCGGTGAGTGACATCCAGGCGACCAGAAAGCCCCAGAACGGCGACAGGATGGTGCTGGTGGCAACGTAGTTCGCCCCGCTCACCGGAAACGCGTTGCCGACCTGGGCCGCCACCACGCAGACGAAGAGCGCGATCCCCGAGGCCAGCAGGTAGGAGAGAAAGACCGCCGGTCCTGCGGCCGCTCCCAGCTCTCCCGGCAGGATGAAGATCGAGCCGCCGATGATGTAGCCGATCAGCGTGAAGATCGCGCCGCCCAGCGAGATGTTGCGTGGCAGGTGAGCGGTCAAGAGCGGCTCCGCGGAGGCGATGGTCCAGGCAAACCGTGAGGTGGCATCCTACTGTCCCACGCTCGCTGTGTCAGGATTCCGGACTTGCCCTACGACCGTTCAGCCGACGAAAGGGTTCCCGTGAAACTCCTGCACTCCGATCTCCGGTCCTCGACTCCGATTCACCTGGCGCCTTTGCTGTGGGCGGTACTGCTCGTTCCCGGATCGGCCTCGATCGCCCAACCGCCGGTCGGCTTCACCGGTCCGCCGGTCGGCACCGGTCTCACAGAGCACGCCGACGAGATCCGGCGCATCGAGGAGCCGCGAGAGCCGGAGAGCGAAGGCGACAGCGGCCGGACCTTGGAGCAGTTGCTGGTCGACCACACCACCCCGGCCCTGAGCCTGGCGATCGTCAAGGACTACCAGGTTGCCTGGGCCAAGGCCTACGGCAACGCCGATGTCGAGGCGGCGCTCACCGCGAACGTCGAGACGCTGTTCCAGGCGGCGTCGATCAGCAAGCCGGTCTCGGCGATGGCGGTTCTCCGAGCGGTGCAAGACGGAGCCTTCGGCCTCGATGACGACATCAACTCGATCCTGAAGTCCTGGAAGTTGATCCAGGAGCAGGAGTTCCTCGCAAAGACCCCGGTGACCCCGCGCCTGTTGCTGAGCATGACCGCGGGAACCACCGTGACCGGATTCCCGGGCTACCTGCCTACCGACCGGATGCCGACGGTGCCCCAGGTCTTGGGCTATGGCGGCGCAGGGACGAAGACGCCCGCCAACAGCGCGCCGGTGGTGGTCGGCTGGGAGCCGAACACCAAGTCCGAATACTCGGGCGGTGGATCGACGATTCTGCAGCTGGCGCTCTCGGACGCCCTGGCGCGGCCGTTTCCCGAGATCCTCCGCGAGCTCGTGCTGGCGCCAATCGGCATGACCCACAGCTGCTTCTGTCAGCCGCTCTCCGCGGACTTGGACCGCAACGCCGCCCGTGCCTACGGCTGGGAAGTTCGCCAAGACGGATTCATCGGCCGCGGCAACGCCAAGTGGCACGTCTATCCCGAGCTCTACGCGGCCGGGCTGTGGACCACGCCCACCGACCTCGCCAGGTTCATGATCGAAGTGCAGCTCTCCCTCGAGGGGAGGTCGAACAAGGTTCTGAGTCAGGCGATGGTCAAGAAGATGGTGACCCACGGCGGAGTCGGTGCGTATGCCCTCGGCTTCACCGTCGGTTCCGACTCACCGCACCAGCCGGGCAAGGCCGGCGAAGCGGTCCGCTTCTTCGGTCACACCGGCGGTAACTGGGGATTCCGCTCCAACTTCGAGGCCCACCTCGAAGGCGGCAACGGCTTCGTGATCATGGCCAACAGCGACGACGCCAATCCGGTGTTGTTCCGCGAGCTGCCCGCCCGCATCCGGGCGGTCTACGGTTGGAAGTAGGCGAGGAACGACGAGGGCGCCGCCGACTCGTCGTATGAGTCATGACCGACCTGCGCCTCGCTGCCGAGAAGGGCATCGCGCTCTGTCGTGCCGGCAAGCTCGAGGACGGCTACCGTCTGCTCAAGTTCGTCGCCAGCGGCAGCGATGTTCCCAAAGATCTGCCGGGTCTCTACTACTCCTACCTCGGCTACTGCCTGGCGCTCTTCGAGGGCCACTACAACGACGGCATCGTGCTCTGCCAGAAGGCGATCGACCGCGAGTTCTACCAAGCCGAGAACCATCACAACCTGGCTCGCACCTTTCTCCTTCTCGACGCCCGCCGCAAGGCGACCGAAGCGATCCGACGCGGCCTTCGGGTGGACCCCCACAACGCCCGTCTGCACGAGCTACGCCGCTCCCTGGGCACCCGGCGCTGGCCGATGATTCGGTTTCTCGGCCGCGACCATTGGCTCAATCGTCTGCTGGGTCGGATCCGCTACGATTGGAAGAACCCGCGCAAGCCCAACGACGACGTCGAGGAGGCCGCCGAGCGCGAGCAATGAGGTTTCCGGCTCTCTCAGTGAACCAAGTCCGCGAGGGCCTCCACGACCGCCTCGCGAACGGACGCGCTGTCGTCCAGGAGCGCCCGCTCCAGCAGCGTGATCGCTGCGTCCCCGCCGATGCCTCCGAGTGCGTGAACAGCCTGTTCGCGCAGCTCCGGATCCTGATCCTCGAGGGCAACCGCCAGAGCCCACGCTGAGCTCTCGCCGCCGATGTCGGCAATGGCGTCGATGGCGGCCTCACGCATGCGCACACTCCGATCCGCCAAGGCCTGCTCGAGGGCCGGAAGCGCCGACGCATCGCCGATCTCGCCGAGGCCGTAGATCGCCTCCTCGCGCACCGACAGCGCGTCGTCGAACTGCGCGACCGCGACCAACCGCTCCAACGTGCCGGCCGTTCCGTCGCCAGCAGCGGCACCGGCAGCACCTTTCTCGGTCAGCTCCGAGACGGCCTCGAGACGCGCCTTGGCGTCGCCGCTCGAGAGCGCGAGCTCTAGGCGTCCAGGGGCCGGCTCGGGCCTCGAAGCATGGCTCTGCGATCCGCCGGAGAGCACCCAGAGCCTGATCGGCCGTTCGCTACGCCGCAGCACGAAGCTCCAACCGCGAAGGATCCGCGAGAGCGCCTCGGCGAGCGGAACGTCGGTCAGCGTCAGTGCGACGACCTCCTCGAGCTTGCCCTCGATCCCGACATCGAGCTCGACCACCAGCCCGCTACGAGCCGCGATCGCTTCGAGCACGACCCCAAGCGGGACGTCCCGAGCAACCAGGGTGATCGAATCGTGCACGAAGTCGACGCGAATGTTGCCCTCCGCGCCGTTCGCCGAGACAGCAACGGCAGCGCCGGCCGAGCCAACGAGAAGGAGGCCAACCGAGACAACGACAAGCACGCAACGATTCCTTCGATCGAGACCCAGCGAGTGCGATAAGCGCTTCATCTCTTCCTCACCCTTTCTTCTCGACCGAAGGAGCCACCGAAAGGGCCGGAGGCCATCGCACTCGCCACCGTGGCGGATTGCGAATGACCTCCGGGTCTCCTCGTTCATCGAGCGATCGGCGCCTGCCTCGAACATTCGGACGGGCTGCTACGGCTCGATCACGAAGCAGCTCTCGATCGCGGTCTGGTTGCCGCTCGCCTCTCGCACCAGCACTTCGACCTTCACGTCCCCCGGCTCGAGCAGGTCGGAGGGCATCTCGATCGAAGTCACGTCGGGAGGCAGCAGGATGCTGATCTTGAGGCTGCTGTCTTCCTGCTCGACGATGGCCTCGTAGCGAACCACCTCGATCGGCTCGTTGGTGCGACCGAGCTCAGGGTGAGAAAGCGTCGCCTCGTCCCAGCTGATGATGATGGGCTCGCTGACCGTCGGCCCCGGGTCTTCGTCGCAGTCGTCGGAGACCGCCTCACCGTTGACCTCGAGGTTGGGGACCGGCGCCGGAATCAGGTGCGTGACCTCGCTCTCGCTCTCGAGATCCTCGCCTTCGATCGTCGTGCCCGAGACCTCGTACAAGCCCTCGGGGAACCGCCCGAAGAACGTCTCCGGATCGAGCTCATCGAAGGTCGGTTCGGCGCTCTCGAAGAACAGCTCGGTCAGTCCCTGGCGGCGCATGCTGCTCTTGAGCTGGATCCTTGCCTGCTCGCGTCCTTGAGGGTTCTCGATCTCGAGCGACCTCCACGGCTCACCGTCGATCAGGCCATGGAACCCGAGATCCTCGTCGGTGGAGTTGAGCTCGAAATACAGCTCGGCGACCGAGAAAGGGATCTCCTCGCCGTCGCTGTCGTCGTCGCTCGCCCAGATCGGCGTCGAGAATCCCATCAACAAGGCGATCATCGTCACCGGCAGAATCGTCGTCATTCGAAGGTGCTTCCTCATCTCTTGTCTCCTTTGTGTGAGGTCGTTCTGGAATGCTGGGCGAGCCACAATCACTGCCCTTGCGCCTCATTGGATGCCGCGAGGCGAGGAATCCTTCGTGGCGATTGGCAACGACCGCGGCCGCGGCTCCTCGGGCCCCGGGCCAGGCCGCTGGCGAGAAACGGAACGTCGAGGGCTTATCGCGGCGCGGTGGGAGCGAGGCGGCAGGGCGGACCGCCTTGGTAGCGGGCGAGATCACCGCGAACCGAATCCGGTGTCGTCTCCGACGCTGCCTCGTGCGCCGCGATCACCCGACGTTGCCACGTGGCGGCTTCGGCGCAGCGGCCTTGCTCAGCAAGGGCCTGGGCGACCAACGTGGCGTGGCCGGCGGTCTGGTCGTGGTCGAAGAGAGTCGAAGCGAGCTCGAGGGCGCGCTTGCCGTTGCGGACATCGAGGCTCGGACTCGCGGCATAGAGACGGGCGAGGCCGAAGACGATGTCGCGGGTGGCGCCGACCGCGGTGATCGCTTCCTCGAGCGCGGATGCGGCTTCGGCGTAAAGGCCGAGGCCGACCAGGATGTTGGTCTCGCCGAGACGCGGCCTCTCGGCGGTGGCCGAAAGCGCGATCGCCGTACGGTAGTAGTCGAGCGCGCGGTCGCGGTGGCCGAGGGCGCGTTCGGTGTCGGCGAGGGCGGTGAGGGCCTCGTGGTCTTTCGGTGCGAGCGCGACCGCTTGTTCGAGGTGCGGCAGAGCGTCGGCCGCAGCGCCGCTGTCGACCAGCAGGCGGCCGAGGTTGTATTGCGCGGTGGCGAGCGAAGGGTCCTGAGCGACGACGGTGCTGAACTGGGCGATCGCGTCGGCGGTGCGGCCGAGGGCGGCGAACGCCGCTCCGAGGTTGATGCGCGCGGGCGTGCTCTTCGGGTTGGCGACGGTTGCGGCCTCGAAGTGCTGCGCGGCTTCGGCGTAGCGGGCGACGCGAAACGCCATCCGACCGGCGAGGATGTGCACCCGTTCGCCGCCGCGCAGGCTTTCGAGCTCATCGACCCAGGGATCGGCCGGGCGTACCCCGACCGCGCCGCGTAGCTCGAGGTGGCGGCGCGCGGCTTCGAGGTCGCCGAGGCCGCGATAGGCGAGGGCGAGCGGGTAGTGCAGGCGGTTGGCCGCGGGAATCTCGGCGAGCACGGACTCGAGGCGGTCGACCGCGACGCGGTTCTCGCCGCGGGCCAGCGCGATCTGGCCGAGGAGAGCTCGCGCCGAAGGCTCGGTGGCGAGGCCAGGTGTTGCGGCTTGGAGCGTACTCTCGGCCTCGTCGTAGTGACCGGACTCGTAGAGCAGCTCGGCCAGGTGAATGCGCGCGGGCGTGTGGTTCGGTTGGCCGGCGAGGACCAAGCGGAAGAGAGCCTCGGAGTCTTGGAGCTCGCCGCGGCGCTGTGCGAGGTGGGCCAAGGCGTAGGTGGCTGGGAGGGATTCTGGGTCGTGGTCGTGGGCGAGTTGGTACCAGGACGCGGCGGTCTCGACGAAGTCGTAGGCATCGAACAGTTGGCCGATCTCGAGACACGTGGCGGAGCGGTCGCGGGCGGTCGTGGCGCGGTCGAGGGTGAGATTGGCCTCGGCGAGAGCGTCGCTGATCTGGCGGGCCACGGCGAGCTCGAGCGTCGTCAGGTCGGGAGTTGGCGGGACATTGCTCGCGCCGGCGACGGTGTTCGCGGCGAGGGCGAGGATCGCGGCCACGACGGCGAGTCTCATGGCGTCACTTTGCCCTGGCCGCGGATCAGGGTGATGTACTTGCCGCGGGCGGGCGGCGGGAACGCTTCGCGCTGGCCGTCGGGCCACGTGACTTGGACCGCGGTGACGTCGGGGCTGGTGCCGAGCCCGAAGAGGGCTCTTGGATCGCTGGCCGAGGCGTAGCTGCCGTCGGTGGCGATGCGGAGGAGTCGCCTGGGTGCGGTCGGTCGCGCGGTTCCTCGCTCGACCGGCACCAACTCGTCCGTGACCAACTCCACCAGGGCGCCGAGTGCGTCGCGCCCTCGTTCGAGCGCTCGCACTCCGATCCAGTTGGCACCGTCGGCGTCGTTGCGCAGCAGGCGCGCTCGACCGCCGTTGTTGAGCAGCAGGAGGTCGGTGTCGCCGTCGTTGTCGAAGTCGCCTCGCGCCAGGCCACGACTGGTCTCGGGGCCGACGAAGGCGGCGCCGGCGCTTGCGCTCACGTCGACGAACCCGCGACCTTCTTGGTTGCGAAAGAGCTGGTTGGGCTGGACGAGGTCGCGAGCGCCGCCGGTGCCTTGCACGGTGGTTGGCAGCAGCACCCGGCCGTTCACCGCCGCGAGGTCGAGCCAGCCGTCGTTGTCATAGTCGATCCAAACCGTGCCGAAGCCGGTCATCGCCCGGCTCGGCGACGCAAGCCCGAGCGCGGTGGTGCGGTCTTCCCACAGGCCGTCGCCGAGGTTGACGTAGAGAGTGTTCTTCTCGCCGCTGAGGTGGGTCAGGAACAGATCGAGGTCGCCGTCGCGATCGAAGTCGCCCGCGTCGACACCCATGCTCGCCTCGGGCTGTCCGAGCTGGTTGAGCGCGACCCCGGCGAGCAGCGCGTCGTCGTCGAAGGTTGCCGCCGCCGCTGACTGCTGGAACAAGAAGTTCGCAGCGCCGTCGTTGGTGACGTAGAGGTCGAGAAAGCGGCCGCCGTTGAGCCGCGCCGCCAGCACTCCGAGCCCGGGTCCGGCGACTCGCGCGATGCCGGAGCTCTGGGAGATGTCTTCGAAGACGCCGTCACCGCGGTTGCGAAACAGGCGGTCGGCGGTGGGGGTGAAGGCGCTGGGTCCGCAATAGTCGCGACGGCTGGTGCGGGCGTAGCAGCGGATCGGTGGGTCGACCGGGAAGTCGGTGTAGTTGACGACGTAGAGGTCGAGCAGGCCGTCGCCGTCGATGTCGACAAAGGTGGCGGCGATGCTCCACTCCTCGCTCCCTTTGTCGGTGCTGCCGGTGGTGCCACTCGAGGCGCTGATGTCGACCAGACGGGCGCCGTCGTTGCGCCACAGCTGGTTGGGGCCGAAGTTCAGCACGTAGACGTCGAGGTCGCCGTCCCCGTCCTGGTCGAACAACGCGCCTCCCGGCCCGGTGATCTCCGGCAGATCGAGCTCGCCGGCCTCGGCGTTGTAGTGCACGAAATCGAGGCCGACGTCGTTGGTGATGTCGGTGAAGATGGCCGGCGCCTCCGGCGTCGGCGCCGCAGGCGCCGCCGATGCCGCGGTCTCGAGCCCGGCCGCCAGCGCCAGGGTGGCGAGCAAGCTCGAAGTGTGTCGGCGGAGCTGCAGGGAACGGTCCATGACGCGGGATGAGTCTACGGGCCTTCGCTAGGCCCTGCCTCGGAAGGCCGAGCCTAGCGAACGCGGGCCTCGAAGCGACGGGGGCCGCAGAGGCCCTTAGAAGAAACCTGCGACCATTCTCGGCGTTCGCGCATCTAGGAGAGTGAATGCGATCGATGGCGGCAGCTACGGTGTGGCAAGAGGGCATCCAGGATTCGGTGCTGGCCTTGGCGCGGCGCGGGGACCTCGAGGCGTTCGAGCAGCTGTTCCGTGCCTACGAGCGGCCGGTGTACAACCTGGCGCGACGGGTGCTCGGCGTCGACGAGGATGCCGAGGAGGTACTCCAGGAGACCTTCCTCGAGGTGCACGAGAGCCTCTCGCGGTTCCGCGGCGAGGGCACGCTGTGGGGGTGGATCCGTTCGATCGCGGCGAGCAAGGCGCTGATGCGGCTGCGTCGCGAGCGGCTGCGTCGCACCGAGCCTTACGACGAGAGTGGAGGCGAGGACGGAGTCGGGCCGGTCGTCGGTGTCCAGCACTCCGCCCAGCACTCTGGCCGCCCGCCGGGTCCGGCGGCGCGACTCGATCTCGAACAGGCCCTCGACCTGCTCGACGCGGTGCCGCGGGCGGTGGTTTGGCTCCACGACGTAGAGGGCTACACCCACCTCGAGATCGCCGAGATGATGGGCAAGAGCGCGAGCTTCTCGAAGTCCCAGTTGTCGCGAGCACACGCTCGGCTGCGTTTGTGGCTGGGGGGTGGCGCATGAGCCAGTCCGGGCCCGGTCCCGAGCCCCATCTCGATCCTCATGTTGATACCGCCGACCTGCTACGGATGCGCGACGAGGAGGGCACGATGACGGCTCGCGAACACGTCGACGGTTGCGCCGATTGCCGGCACGAGCTCGAGAGCCTTTATCAGGTGCAGGCGCGGCTTCGGGCCTTGCCGGCGCTTGCTCCGGCGCGCGACCGTTGGTCCGAGGTTCGCGACGCGGTGCAGGGCGTGCGGCGCCGTCGGCGCAACCGGCGCGCCTACCTGGCGGTGGCGGCGCTCGCCGCGACCATGCTGCTCGTCGTCGCCGGTCGCGCCACATTGGAGCGTTGGCAGGAGCGGCGGGTCGAAGCGGTGTTGCAGAGCCACGTGATCGATCTACGCGAGCGCTCGCAGCTGCTCGACGGCGAGCTGCGGGCGCTGGGGGCTCAGTCCCGCTTGCTCAGCGGCTGGCGTGCCGAGACGATCGCCAGTCTCGAGGACCTGATCGCCGAGGTCGACTTGCGGCTTGCGGCAGCCAGCGCTGGAAGCGCGGCGCCGGCATCGAAAGATCTGCTCGAGCTCTGGCGACAGCGCCTCCAGCTCCAGGTGGCCACGCTCGACGCCGTCCTCGTGCCCGTGAGCTCGCGGGGATTGTGAAGTATCCACAGGAAGTGCTCCCAGGAAGTGCTCCCAGGAAGTGCTCCCAGGAAGTCTGCCCGCAGTCCGCCAACAGAAGTCCAGAGAACCGAGAACCACCATAGGGAGCCCAGCCATGACCTCGATCTCGAATTCCCGATCTTGCGAGCTGACCGTTGCCGCGGTGCTCGTCGTCTTTCTGTTCGTGCTGGGTGCCGTCACCTTCCCGGTCGGGGCCCAGAAGCCAGAGGCAGTGGCGCCACGGTCCACGGACTCGGTCGCCGAGCTGCGGGAGCAACTTCGCGCTGCGGAGAAGGTGGCGGCCGAGCTGCGGGCCAGGCTGATGGTGCAACCGAACCTGGCGTTCGCGGCGCCCGGGATCGTGTTGCCGGAGCTCGGCATGCTCGCGGGTCCCGGTGCCTCCGGCTACTTGACTCTCCTGGGTCGCAAGCCGCGGATCGGGGTCAACGTCCGCGCCAAGGCCGATCCCAAGACCGACTCGCTGGGTGCGGTGCTCGATGGCGTGGTCGAGGGCGGGCCTGCCGCCGAAGCCGGTCTTAAGGCCGGCGACATCATCACCCACTGGCAAGGCGAGGCGCTGACCGGTCGCTACCCGGGGGCGGGCGATGGCCAATCGGAGCCGGCGTCGAAGCTGGTGGACCTCGCTCGGGAGCTCGAGGAGGGCGACCAGGTCGAGGTCATCTACCAGCGCGGTGGCAAGTCCGCGAAGGCCACGATAGCGGCGCGCAAGCTCGATTCGCTGCCACTCCTGGGCTCTGGTTTCGGCTTCCGTGGCTTCGATGGCGACGGCGATCTCAACTTCGCGATGCCGTCGATTGCGGACTTGGGGAAGAGCGGCAGCCTCACGCCATTCACAGTGTGGTCGCGCGGCGGCTGGAGCGACGTCGAGCTGCTCAAGGTCGGTCCCGAGCTCGGACAGTACTTCGGCACCGACCGCGGATTGCTGGTGGTGCGTCCGCCGAGCGACAACAAGCTCGGGCTCGCAATCGGCGACGTGATCCTCCAGGTGGGCGACCGCGAGCCGCGCGACACCACCCACTTGTTGCGGATCCTGCGCAACTACGACGCGGGCGAGACGATCAACGTCGAGGTGATGCGTCAGAAGAAGCAAGTGACGTTGAGCGCGGAGGCGCCAGCGAAAGAGGCGCCAGGCGCAGCGGCCTGGAACGGCGGTTTCGCCGGTCGCGATAGCGACGCGATTTAGGGGTCTCACCAGACCTCGAACGCCTGGTTCTGGCCTCTCCGGGGTAGCGCCCAACTGTGGGCGCGCTGACACTTGGGCGGCCGAGAGCGAGCGCATTGCCCCAGACGCCGCGCGCCAGCTGTTCTTGGGGTAGCGGCCGAGCTTGGGCGGCCGACAGCGAACGCGTGGCCTCTACACGGTCGCTTCGGCTCAGCCGAATCGGTCCATGCGCGACCACCCCATTCAGTCATAAACCCCATCAGCAAACCAACGCTCGGTCTGACGATCACGGTAGATGCGGTAGAGCGCGCCATCACTGAGCTCGATGTCCCAGTAGTCGCGACGGGTGCGGTCCTCGGCCCACCAGCGCTCCTCGAGCTCCCAGGGTCCGGACGCGACCCGGACCGCGCCTTGGATTACGAGCGGCTTCTTGCCCTCGCCGGGCGCTTCGGTGCGGGTCGATTCAATGCGTAGCTCGAGCGGGCGCGGCGAGCGCTCGTGACCGCGGCGGAACAGCCCCGGCTGGCGGTCGAGGCCGACCGCGTAGGGCGCGGCGGTCTCGGCGACCATGGAGCCGCCGCCAGCGAGCGCGGCGAGGCTCGGTCGCTGGTCGGTCAAGACTTCGAGCTCGAGCGGCGGGCGCAGCACGCGCACCGCCAATAGACCGCGACCCGGCTCGGTGTGCGGCCGGATCTTGGGCGGCGGGGGCGGGGTGTACTCGACCAGGCGGAAGCGCTCGGGGAGATGACCGTCGGCGGTGCGCGGCGAGCCGACCCGGCCGGGGCCGATCAGGGCGAACAACCGGGCCAGGGTGGTGGCCAGGCGGTCGGGAGAGAGCGAGGCCGGGCCGAGCAACGACAGCTGTGCGAGCTTCGGAGCGTCGGGGTGAGCGAGCAGCGAGAAGCTGGTGACCGGCGCGCCAGGGGTGTGGGACTCGAGGTCGAGCCGGAGCAGAGTGTGGAGAGTCTTGATGTCGCGGGTCGGCGACGGCAGCTCGATCGTCCGCTCGTGGAATCCGTCGGGCTCGAGGGCGAGCGAGAGCTCGAGGCGCTTGCAGCCGAGACCGCGGACCGCAAGCCGCGCGCACAACCGTTCGAGGGCGGCGCGGGCGATGAACAAGAACGGCTCGAGGTTGACGATCGGCCACTCCAGGGTCATGCCCTCGCGAAACGAAAGCGGCGGCTCGCGCACGATCAGCGGTCGCGGGTCGAGGCCGCGGGCGGTCTTGTGGAGCTGACTTCCGACCTCGCCGAGGCGGCTCGTGACCGCGGCCTGGGGGAGCTTCGCGAAATCGCCGATCGACGCGATGCCCCAGCGCTCCAGGGTCTCGGTGACCTCGGACTGCTGGCACAGCCGGTGAAGCGGCAGGGGAGCCAGGAACGTCGCTTCTTCGCCGGCTTTGACTACGGTCGGTGAACGAGGCAGCCCGGCCGCGACCCGCGCCGCGAGCTTGTTGGCGGCGATCCCCAC
>JAQBHE010000353.1:0-6998 GCA_032128015.1 Holophagae bacterium | reverse complement strand
GGCGGGTGAACGCCTGGTGCGAGATTGCGGCGATGACCAGCTCGTTCGTGGTTGCCGGGGCTCTGCTGTGGGCGAACAGCCAGGGCTGGGTGATCGCGGCCCATCGCTCGCTCTTGATCTCGGTCGCGATCACGACGACGGTTTGGCTCGCGGTCGCTTTCCTGACCCCGCCCACCGAGCCCGCGAAACTGCGCTCGTTCTACGAGCTGGTGCGGCCGGCTGGGCCCGGCTGGCGCAAGGTGCGCGCGGCGGGCGCGCCCCTGCCGTCGCCCGACAGTCTGGCGCACGCGCTGCTCGCCTGGGCGCTCGGTTGCACGGCGGTGTACGCCGCGCTCTTTGGCACCGGCAGTCTGCTCTACGGCCGGCTCGGCCTCGCCCTCGCATGGCTGTTGGTGTTTGCGGCCAGCGCTGCGCTGCTGGGGCGCTACCTCCGCGCGACCTGGCGGTCGGCCTGATGGAGTAGTCCGCAGCCCCGAGAGTTGGTGCGCTGGGCGACGGGTACGGCGCAAATATGCTAATATGCTTTCATGCGCACGACCATCGACCTTCCCGACGTTTTGTACCGCGAGATCAAGGCCAAGGCGGCGCTTCGGGGAATGAAGCTCAAGGACTTCGTCGCCGCGGCGCTCCGTGACTTCCTCCGGCCACGAGAGGCCTCCACAGAAGTCAGGGAGTCCGAGACCACGTTCGGTGTGGACGTGCTCGTGCTCCGCGAAGATTGCGTCTTTCCGCTGATCGTCGGACCGACCGGCGACGAAATGCGGTCGCTGTCCGAGCAGCGGATCGACGAGATCCTGGAAGAGGAGGACATCGAACTTGCGCTGCGTTCTCGCTGACGTGAACGTGTGGTTGGCGACTCTCGTCGCCGATCATCAGCATCATGCCCGGGCCGTGGGGTGGTGGCGGAGCCTGGTCTTGCCGGCTGGCAGCCGAGTGGCCTTCTGTCGGGTCACCCAGCTCGGACTGTTGCGGTTGCTGACGAACGAGCGCGTGATGGGGCGACAGCGGACGACGATCTACGAGGCGTGGCAGCTTTATCAGCAGGTCCTCTCGCGTCCGCCCGTCTTCTTCGTTCAAGAACCGGAAGGAACCGAGGAGCTGCTGGCCGAGCACTGTCGGCTCGGCGGCTCTTCCCGAAAGTTCTGGACCGATGGGTACCTCGCTGCTTTCGCGCGCGCAGGCCAGCTCCGGCTCGCGACCTTCGACCGAGGTTTCGAGCGCTATCCGAACCTGGATCTCAGCTTGCTCGAGTGAGCCCCCGGACCGTCACAACTGCACGGATCGACTGTGCGAAGTCGATAGTTACGTCCCGGGGATCAGCGGCGCCGGATAGCAGCCTTGGGCGACCAGCCGTAGCAGCTCCGCTTTCACAGTCGCCCGGTCCGCGGAATGGGTGAGCCCGAACCAGCGACCGCCGTGGCGCAGCACTCGCACTCGGACCCGGTCTTGGGCGAGTAACTCACGGACCGCGTCGGGTAGACGGTACTCGTCGTGCTCGCGGTCGGCGCTTGCGAGGAAGTCGGCGAAGCCACCGGTCAGCAAGGGGAACGCGACCTCGTCGAGGCACCAGAAGTTCATCGACACCAGGGCTCGCGGGTCGCGCTCGGCCTGTTCGCGGTTGAAGCCGCGCTCCTCGATGTCGAGCAGGGTGTCAGCGTCGTCGAGCAGGCAGCGTGCCCGGTTGACCGATCCGGCGCCGGACAACGTCTCGCCGAGGCGATAGCCGACGAGCGCCCAGGTCGCGGTCTCAACATCCGGCGGCTGGCGCTCGCGACGCAGGAATCCGGCCGCGACCTCGAATGCTTCGGCGCCGTAGAAGTCATCGGCATTGACCACCGCGAAGGGTCCGCTCGCCGCGGCCGCGGCGGCAAGCACCGCGTGCCCGGTGCCCCAGGGCTTTCGGCGGCGGGGCGGTTCGGGCCCAAGCGACCGCTGCACGGTCTCCTGGTGGACCGTCCGAACCTCGATCCGTCCTCGGTGCCGGTTCTCGACCCGCCGGCGAAACTCGGGATCCATCTCGGATCGCACCACGAGCAGCGCTTGGGTGAAGCCGGCACGCGCGGCGTCGAAGAGGGTGTAGTCGAGGATTGTCTCGCCGTGGGGGCCGACCGCGGCGAGCTGCTTCGGGCCGCCGAAGCGGTCGCCGAGGCCGGCCGCGAGAACGACGAGGTCCATCGGCAGGGTCGTTCGCTCAGCCAGCTTGCTTCGGGTACGCCTGCTTCATGTGCTCGACCGAGGCCCCGACCAGGTCCTCGAGCACCTGGGTGTCGACATCGGCGAGGCGCCGGATGTAGAGGCAAGACTTGCCGGTCTTGAACTTGCCGAGCTTGGAGAGCAGCGCATCGTAGCGAGCGAATCCGGCCATGATGTAGAGCGTGAGATCGCTCTTGCGCGGCGAGAATCCGGCGATGAACCAGTCGCCTTCGCGACCGCTCGCGTACCGGTAGCGGTAGCTGCCGAACCCGACCATGCTCGGGCCCCACATCGTGGGTTGGGCGCCGGTGGCCTTCTTCATCATGCGTACCAGCTTGGAGCAATCTGGGCGCCGCGCTTCGTCGAGGTTGTCGAGGAAGTCTTTGACGCTCGCCTCGGTGCGCTTGGTCTTGAGCTCTGCCATCGGTGAACCTCCTCTCGAATCTTCGGTCGCCTCGATGCCATGAGACCGCAGGCCGATCGACCGTGTGAATTCAGCGCTTCGAGTAGCGGGTCACCCCGCCCTCTGCCGCGGGGCGCGAGAACGGCCCTTCCGCCGCGTAGACGTTGCCGTCGGCATCGACCGCCACGCCCTCGCCGGCGGTGCCATGGGGTCCGCGGTCGGACGGATGGGGAGGGATGAAGGCAGTGACCTCGTCCTTGCCGGCGCGACCGATGCGGACCCCGGTATTCCAGCCGGGGTGGCGAGTCGGGCTCGATTCGGAGTCGATCGCGTAAAGAGTGTCGTCGGCGGTTATGAACAGCCCGCTCACCCGGCCGAACTGATGGTAGGAGTCGAGGTACTTGCCTTCCTGGTCGAAGATCTGGATCCGGTGGTTGCCGCGGTCGGCGACGAACAACCGTCCCTTCGAATCGAAGGCGAGGGCGTGGGGGGTTCGGAACTCACCGGGCGCGGTGCCGATCCGCCCCCATTCCTTCGAGTACTTGCCGTTCTTGGTGAACTTGACGATGCGGCCGGTCGAGCCCGGCGGGGGATTGTCGCCTTGGCCGCTGTGGCCGTCGGCCACGAAGATGTCGCCGTTGGGCGCGGTGATCACGTCGCAGGGCTCGTTGAAATGGTCGGGTCCGTCACCGGCAACGCCGGCGGTTCCGAGCCGCAGCAGCACCTCGCCGGTGGGGCTCAGCTTGATCACCTGATGTCCCTTGGTGTGCTGCTCGTTGGCCGAGGAGTCGGTCACCCAGACGTTGCCTACGCGATCGACGTGGAGGCCGTGGGGCAGCGCGAACAGGCCGGCGCCGATGCTGGCGAGGAGCTTGGCGTTGCTGCGGTCGAACTTGAGGATCGGCTGGAGCGGCGAGACCGTGCAACCGCCCGACAGCCCCATGTCGCCGCAGCGGTCGTACGCCCAGACGTGACCGTCGGGACCGATGTCGATGCCCGCGGTCGCTCCCCAGGTTCGCCCATCGGGCAACTTGGCCCAGTCCTTGGTCACCACGGGATAGGGATTCGGAAGGCCCTTCGACGCCGGATCGACGACCTCGGACTGTGCCGATGCGGGCGCGGTTGGGAGGGTGATCGTCGCGGTGGCGATGGCGAAGGCGACGCCGGTGGCGACGGCGATGGCGAGGAAGAACAGCGATCGTGGTGACCGTGACATGGCAGTGCTCCCTTAGGGCGGTTGGACTGGTGCGGGTCGTTTCGGAACCTTTGATTCTCCCACGATCGCCGCTGGCCGTCGCCTCAGCATTCGAACGTGCCGGTGTCGGCGATCGCGACGAAGTTGTTGCCCTGGGGGTTCTGGTAGCGCTGGGTCTTGCCGTTCACGGTGTCGCGGACGTCGATCGTGACCTCGATATTGGTGAGGCCCGCGGCGAATACCCAGCGGCGGTTGTTGATCGCGCAGCCGTCTAGAACCTTGACCAGGAGCTCGACATTGGCCGGGTCGAAGAACCAGTTGTAGCCGGTGTCGGCGGTGAGCTCGACCGCCTGGCCGGCGCCGCTTGCGGAGGTCGAGCGCCAGCTCACTGTGACCTCGTAGCGGTCCTGGTTCAGACACAGGGTCGTGGGCCCTGCGACACAGGGCGCAGTCGAGCTAGCGGCGTCTGCGATCGGGTGCCCGGCGATTCCTCCCGGCAGCGGGCTGATGTCGGAGACTCCACGGAGTACTTGATCGAGGGCCAGGAGGTCGGCCGCGGGGTCGGCGTTCTCGAAACTGGGCGACCAGGCGGCTGCGGTCGGACGCTCGCAGAAGGTGGCAGCGATGTCGGTCTTGAGCGCGAATGGGCGTGGTGGGTTGCTATAGACGTTGAGCTTGCCGAGCAAGATGTCGAAGACCTCGATGTCGATCGCGAGGTCGGTGAGGCCTGCGGCGAACACCCAGAACTGGTTGTTGATCCCACACGCCCGCAGCACCTTGTAGACCAGCTCGATGTTCGCGGGGTCGAAGATGAATCCGTAGCCGGTGTCGTCGGTCAGCGTGCGCAGCGACACCGCGCCGCGAGTGCCGTCCGGGGTCTTGTAGTAGGCGCGCACCCGGAAACGGCCGCCGTTGACGCAGTCGGTGGTGTCGTCGGGCAGGCAGCCGGTCACCTGCTCGACACCGGCGTCGGCGCCGGTGCGCGTGTCATAGGGACCGGGACGTGACTTGCCGAATTCGAACGCGTCGCGAATGAGCTCTGCGTTCGCGAACCCCTGACTCCCGCCGCCCTCGAGCTGGAAGCCGCCGACGGCAGAGTACACCCCTGTGAGATAGAAGTTGGAGTTGAAGACGTGGGTGTCTTCGAGCTTGATGACGTCGGCGGGACCGGCCTGGTCCCAGGTCGTCGCTCGTGTCATCGGTGGCCCGTGGAACGCTTTGAAGCTGTCGAGGAGCAGGCCGGTCCGGTCCTGCACCGCGATCTGGCCGTCCTCTAGTAGCGCGCCGAATCGATCCTCGGACAGCACGGCGTTTTGGCGATTCGCCAGGTCCTCCAGGAGGGCGAAGTCGGTGACCGGCTCGATTCTAAACAACGAGACGTTGATCTCGAATTCGTAGGCTACCCCGCCGGAGATGAAGAAGTAGTTGCCATCGAGCTTCCCGCCGGAACCGAAGGTCGCTCGCTCGGAGCCTCGGAAATCCGCGAATGGAGGCGGAGGGGTTGTGGCGATGAGACTGTCGAACTGAAGGGTCCCTGGTCCCTCGTCGCCCCACCATTTCTGAACGCGGTGCTCGGGCGGATTGAAGTTCTCGTAGGTAAGGTACCAAGAACCGTCCTCCGGGAGCGGCCCCGCGGTGGGGTCGGCGCCGCCGAAGATCGGGAAGCGGACAGGGTGGTCGTCGGCGGCGATCCGTGACTGCCCGGCAAATGTGAGGGACTGGTTCGGATAGGGGGCCCCCGGGATGTTCTTGAAGAACGCCGCAGAGAAGCGGCTCGTGGCCCATCCGGCGGTGATGATCTGGGTCGGACCGGTAGCCCGGTCGGTTCCCGAAGCCAGGCCGACCGGGAACGTGTTGCTGCCGGAGTATCCCCCAGCGATGATGGCCTTGAACCGCTGTCCCCCTCCACACACCCCGTCGGGGAAGATGTGGACGAATAGCGCCGGATCACTCCCAGTCTCCTGCTTGGTCCAGGAGATGTAGTGCTCGAGGTTGCCCTCGGTGGTGCGCATGGTGGCGAAGTCGGAGATCGGACCGAGGAGTCCGTCGTCGATGTGGAAGAAACCGGGAGTGCCGTTGAACGTGCCGCCTGGATGGACCTGTCCCGGGAAGCAGTGCAGGTCGAGCGATCCCACGCCTCCTTGATCGGTGAGGGCCGCGACCGTGAACGCCTTCTCGCCGGTTGCTGCTGCGATGTCCGCGAGCTGGCCCGGCGGACCGAACATCGTTGGGAAGACAGTCAGGATCAGTCGCAACAATCCCATGGGACGCCTCCTTGGGGTTAGAGGGGCGGCGGGCCGTAAGCGGTGCTGGCCCAGCAGGGACCGCCGCTTGGTCACCCGCACCCGCCTAGATCGATAGCTCTGCTCAGAGCCTGCCACAAGGCCGCGGTCTTCGCCAGAAGCCTGCGGCACCGGCCAGCGCCACAACGCCCGGCGGCAGCGCTGCGACTCCGCTAGGATCCTCCATCAACCCGGGAGAGCTCACCTTGACCTCGCAAGGCCCCCAGACGGTCCTCGTCTCACTGTTGCTCGGCTGCCTCGGGCTTCCGATCGGCGGCTGCGGGCCGCAAGCGGCTGGGCGGCAAGCGACTGCGCCGGCGACCGCGAGTCGCGCCAAGAGCGCGATCCTGTTCATCGGCGACGGAGTCGACGACCACCAGCTGACGATCGGCCGCAACTATCTCGCTGGAGCCGACGGCGAGCTCGCGTTCGATCGCTTCCCGGGCCGCGCCGCCGCCAAGGTGCTCACCGTCCTCGAGGACGACCCCAAGACCGTAGAGTACGTCGCCGACTCGGCGAGCGGCGGCACCGCGCTTTCGACCGGCGTGGTCACCAGCCGGGGCCGCATCGCGACTCGCGCCGGTACCGACGAGGACATCCCGACGATTCTCGAGCTCGCCGAGCGCGCGGGCAAGCGCACCGGCATCGTCACCACCGCGAGCGTCACCGACGCCACGCCTGCGTGTTTCGTCGCCCACGCCCGGATCCGCTACTGCGAGGGTCCCAAGGACATGCTCGGCACCCTCGGCGGCCTGCGTCCGGGATGTCCGCAAGACCTGGTGGCGAACGGCGGCCCGGGCTCGATCGCGGAGCAGATCGCGCGCTCCGGAATCGAGGTCGTGCTCGGTGGCGGTTTCGGTTTCTTCGACCAGGCGAACGAATCAGGCGAGTCGCTCCTCGATGTCGCGGCGAAGAACGGCTACTC
>JAQBHE010000352.1:0-10323 GCA_032128015.1 Holophagae bacterium | reverse complement strand
CTCGCGCCGCGTCTGCCGCTCGCGACTCGGCGATCCGGCGACGCTCTTCCAGCTCGTTCCGCTCTGCGACCTTCGACTCCAGAACAGCGACGTGCTCTGCATCAGCGCGCGCCTCGCTTTGATGATGCTCCAAGAGAGCTTCGGCAACCTCGCGCCGTTCGACCTCGCGCAGCCGTTCGATCTCCGCGCGCTCGCGCGCCGTCGTTGCCTCCTCGAGCGCCGCGGCGAGCGCCTCCGTTTGCACCTCTGGCTCGGAGCGGCGAGCCTCGCCGTGCCGGGGGCCGGCGAGGCCTCGGACCTCCTCGCGCTGGCGCGCGTCCTGCTCGTCCCTCGCAGCTTGCTCGAGCACCAGCTCGTTGGACAAGCGCAGGATGTCCGCGCGCAGTCCCTCGATCAAGCGGTGGCTGCTCTCGACTGCGGTCATCGCCTGGGCAAGCCGCGCTTCGCCTTCGACACGCTCTTTTCGCGCTCGTGCCAACTGCCCTTCGAGCTCCTCCACCGCGCGCGTGGTGCGCTCGGCCGAGTCACCCTTCAGGCTTTCCCCCGCCACTTCCTCCGGCACCCCGTGCTTTCTTTGCGTCTCGCCGTGGGACCGCGACTCGGAGAGCTCCTCGTTGGCGGCCAGTAGACGACCCCTCAGGTCGGCGATCGTGATCTGCTGGAGCTCGACGGTCCTCATCAGACGCGGCAGTCCGGAGCCTTGGGGGTGGGCGCCGGCACCCGCCGCCAAAGCAGGTTGCGGCCGACCGGGCTCGCTCGGTGCGGGGATCGCGAGCCCGAGGTCGCTCAGCGCTGCGCGCACCCGCTCCTCCGACAGCGTGTGCTCGCCCAGGACCGCGGTCGAGGCCGGCAGCTCCCCCGCCGGCTCCGCACCCGCCTTCAGGATCACCAGGGCTGGCGACAAGGCGCCCTTGGCGCGAAGCTCGGACACGAGGGCGAGGCCGTCCCGCTCCTGTTGCGCGCCCGGCTCGACCACCAGGAGCACGTCCTGCCCCAGGTCCGCCGAAACAAGCTCGGCAGCCGTGCAGGTCGAAACCCGGGGTCCGCCGAGCAAGCGTTCGAGCAGCGGGCCCAAGCGCGCCGCGGTCTCGGGGGTGGCGACCTGAACCACCCGCGTCGCCACGGTCCCAGTCGGGTTGTCAAGCTGGGTGCCAGTCGAGCTCAATCCATCGCTCCGCGGTTGGCCGGCGAACGCCCAAACAGCTGCCCGTGAGGCGCGATTCGCAGGGTGCTCCGAGCCTAGCAGTCGGCGCAAGCTCTGTGCAGCCCCACAGTGCAACCCAACACAACCGTGCAACCCCACAGGGCAACCCCACCGTGCGGCCCCACCCGGAGGCGAAGGATCCTCGGTGTCGCGGGTCAGCGACTGCGGTCGAGGACGCTGTAGACCACGGGGATGATCAGCAAGGTCAGCAAGGTCGAGGTCAGCAGACCGCCGACCACGGTGATCGCCATTGGCGCGCGAAGCTCGCTGCCTTCGCCGAGCCCGATCGCCATCGGCAGCAGGCCGAGAACGGTGGTGCCGGTCGTCATCAGGATGGGTCGGAGCCGAACCCGGCCGGCCCGGCGCAGCGCGTCGAGCTTGGCCATCCCCTCGGCGCGCAACTGGTTCGTGTAATCGATCAGCACGATCGCATTGTTGACCACGATGCCGGCAAGCAAGATCGTGCCGATCAGGACCACGACACTCACCGCGGTATCGGTCAGCCACAGCGCCAGCAACACTCCTACCACCGAGAATGGAATGCTGAACAGGATCACGAACGGGTGCAGCAGCGACTCGAACTGGGAGGCCATCACCAGGTAGACCAAGAACACTGCAAGAACCAGCGCCAGCCGCATGCTCGAGAACGACGTCTCCATCTCTTCCCGCTGACCGCCAACCGACCAGTCGAAGCCCGACGGGAAGGTCATCCCCTCGAGCACCGCCTCGATGTCGTCGGAAACGCTGCCGAGGTCGCGACCCACCAGGTTGGCGGTGATCGCTGCTATCCGGCTGCCGTCTGCGCGCCGGATATCGGCCGGACCTTCGGTCTCGACGATCTCCGCGACCGAGGACAGCGGCGTGTGCGACGTGCCGGTGCGACTGATGTTGAGGTTGCGGAGATCCTTGATGCTGTCGCGATAGCTCTCGTCTGCGCGCAGTCGAATGTCGATGTTGCGGTCTTCGCGATGGATGTCGGTGGCGACCTCGCCTTGGATCTTGGAGCGAATCATCGAGCCGATCTCGCTGATCGATGCGCCCATCGCCGCCAGGCGTTCGCGATCGAACACAATCTGGAGCTCCGGGCTGCCGCCCTCGGTCGAAGACTTGATGTCGACGAGTCCGGGGACCGCGCGCAGTCGCGTCACCAGCTCGTCTGCCAGCCGGCCGAGCAACACCAGGTTGTAGCCCCGAATCTCGATCTCGATCGGAGTACGGAAGCTGAAGTACGACGGCCGGCCGAAGCTGTACTCCATGGCGGTACGATCGGGGGCCCCGGTCGCGCCAGCAAGGTCGCCGCTGCTGCCCATCGCCGCAGGCGCGAAAGAGGCGTTTTGCAACTCGATCTCCTGACGCAGCTGATCGATCACCTGCTGCTCCGCCGCCGCCGAGATCGGCGGGTCGAGCATGACCGTGACCTGACCGAGGTTCTCGCGGTTCTCGCCGGCGATTCCGCCCTTCTCGCTGGAGCTGCCGACCACCGTGTAGACCGTGTGGACGCCGCGGAGCGAGGCGGCTCGACGCTCGATCGCGCCGAGCCGGCGGTCGGTGACCTCGAGCCGCGTGCCCGGCGTCATCTCGACATTGACAAACAGCTCGCCTTGGATGAGCTCCGGCACCAGCTCGCGACCCAGCCGCGGCCACAGGGCGAGACTCGCGGCAAATAGCAGCAGGGTCACCAGCAAGGTCGCCACCGGCCTGCGTAACACCGCGCCGACCGCCACGTCGTAGCCCGCCGCGAGAGCACGCTGGGAGGCGTCGAACAAATCGAGAGGAATCTTGAGGACCGCGCCCAGAATCCGCGCCACCCATCGCACGACCCAGGCCACCGCCTTGGCGATCGTGACCACG
This sequence comes from Holophagae bacterium, assembly GCA_032128015.1. Classification (GTDB taxonomy): domain Bacteria; phylum Acidobacteriota; class Thermoanaerobaculia; order Multivoradales; family Multivoraceae; genus JAQBHE01. The sequence goes on along the minus strand of JAQBHE010000352.1, from coordinate 7,268 downwards.
ATCGCGAAGATCCCGCCGCGGACCCAGCGCACCAAGAAGAACCCACGGGCGGTTTCCGGTTCGTCGGTCTCCGGCGGCGACACGAGGTCGAAGCGCTGGGAGGCCAGCATCGGCACCACGGTCAGAGCGACGGCCAACGACACCAACAGGGAAAAGGTCACGGTGAGCGCCTGGTCGCCAAACAGCTGGCCGGCGATCCCCTCGACGAACACGATCGGCGCGAACACGCAGACCGTGGTGATCGTGCTCGCGACCACCGCCCGGGAGACCTCCGACGCCCCTACCCTGGCCGCCTCGATCACCGAGAGCCCTTCCTCGTGTTTGCGCTGAATCGCCTCGAGCACCACGATCGAGTTGTCGACCAGCAGGCCGATCCCGAGGGTGAGGCCGCCCAACGACATGATGTTCAGCGACACTCCGGCGCCGTACATCAAGAAAAAGGTCGCCATCACCGACACCGGAATCGAAATGCCGATGATCAGGGTGTTCTTGACGCTGCGCAGGAACAAGAACAGCACCAGGATCGCCAGCGACCCTCCGATCGCCGCGGTGTTGATCACCTCGCGCACCGACTGCCTTATGTAGCGCCCCTGGTCGGTGATCACGGTCAGCTCGAGGGTCGGGTCTTGGACGCGAAGCTTGTCGCGCAGCCGGTCAACCTCCGTCCGCACCGCGTCGACCACGGTCACCGTGTTGGTGCCACCTTCCTTGTAGATCCCGACCTCGACGCTCTCATTGCCGTTGATGCGGGTGATCACGTCGCGCTCCTTGGCGCCACGGACTACTCGGGCGATGTCGTTCAACCGAATCGTCGCGCCGGCCGAGCGACCGATCACGATGCGGTTGAGGTCGTCGGCGCGCAGCAACTCGTTGATCGTCCGCACCAGGTATTCGGTCTGGCCTTCGCGCAGACGGCCGCCGGTGAGGTTGACGTTCTCCTGCGCTAAGCGGTTCACCACCTGGGTGACGTTGAGTCCCAGGCTCGCGAGCTTGCGCTCGTCGATCTCGACCTGGATCTCTTCCACCAGCCCGCCGCTGACCAGGGCGCCGGCGACGCCCTCCACCCGTTCGAGGGCGCGCTTGACCTCTTCTTCGGCGAGCAAGCGCAGGCGCACCAGATCGCTCCGGCCGGTGATCCCGATCCGCAGCACCGGATCGAGCGACGGGTCGTAGCGCAGCAGCACCGGCTTGTCGGCGTCGATCGGCAGTCGCACCACGTCCAGACGCTCGCGGACGTCGAGCGACGCGAAGTCCATGTTGGTGCCCCACGAGAACTCGAGGGTGACCTCGCTGGTATCCGCGCGCGAGCTCGACGACACCCGGACGACGCTGTTGACCACTCCGGCCGCGTTCTCGATCGGCTTGGTGAGCAGTGACTCGATTTCCGCGGGTGCGGTGCCGGGGTACTCGGTCCTGACGGTCAGCGACGGGTAGGTGATGTCCGGGAGTAGGTCGACCGCCAAATCGCGGAACGAGACCACACCGAACACCACCGCGGCAACCGCAAAGATGAACACCGTCACCGGACGGCGGATCGAGAACTCGACTGCCTTCATCGAGGGCTCGTCATCGAGACTTTCATCGAGGTCCGGACCCACCCGGAGGTCCGCCGGGCGGACGGAAGGTGCCGTCCTTCATCTGCTTGATCCGCTCATCGATCTGTTGCTCAGTGAGCCCGCGCTGGCGCATCATGCCCTTCATCCGATCGACTTGTTTGGGGTCGTTCCAGTCGATGTTGCCAAAACCCTGGTGCGGTCCACCGCCCTGGCCCGCACCGCCCTGACCGGCGCCCTGGCCGGCACCGCCCTGACCGGCGGCACCATCACGCCGATCGCCGACGGCCGCGGGAACCGGGGCTGGCCGACCCCCGGGTTCGCTCCCTGGGCCTGCCGCCGCGACCGCCTCGACCTTGGAGGCACCCGCCCGCTCTGCGAGCACCTGCACCGGCGAGCCGTCGGTCAGCGCATCTTGACCGACCACCACCACTTTTTCCCCTTCCGCGACCCCGCTCAGGATCTCGACCGCATCGCTCTCCGCGTAGCCGGTCTCGACATCGCGTCGGGCGACCTTGTCCCCTTCGACCACGTAGAGGCTGTCGCCGATGCTCTCGAGCACCAGCGCGGTCTTCGGCACTACCAGCGCGGCCTCGTGAACCTCGGTCTCGAGGAACACCGAAGCGAACATCCCTGGGCGCAGCCGCGAACGACCGTCGACCGCGAGGGTGACTTTCACCGTGCCGCTGGCGGAGTCGACCACCGGATTCACCCGCAGTACCCGCGCCAGGTAGCGCTCCTTGGAATCGGCCTCGACCGTGATGTAGGCGACCTGACCCACCCGCACCCGGCGGATGTCCTTCTCGGGCACCTGGATCGGGCACAGCAACGGGTCGAAGTCGGAGAGCCGGAACAACCGGGCATTGTTGCTGACAAACTCCGCAAACTTGACCGCCCGCGCGATGATCAGACCGGCGAATGGAGCCTTGATCTCGGTGTAGCCGAGTTGGATCTCGTTGCCCTGGATCTGGGCGGCGGCCGAGTCGTAGCGCGCCTGGATCTGATCGAAGGACTCCCGGCTGATCAGCTCGTGGGACTGCGAGAGCTTGGCCCGCTCCAGGTTCACCCGTGCTTCCTCGAGGTTGACCCGGGCGATCCCGAGCTGGGCCCGAATCTCCGCCGAGTCGATCCGCGCCAGCAGCTGGCCAGCCTGGACGAAGTCGCCCTCCTCGGCCGTGAGCTCGACGATCGGACCCGAGGCCCGAGTCACGATGTCGACCTCGTTCTCGGCTTCGAGAGTGCCGTTGGTCTCGAGGTAGTCGCTGATGTCGCGACGCACGACCAGCGCGACATCAACCGGGATCGCGGCCGCCTGCGACGGGTCGAAGCCGCCGAATCCGCCGCCACGCCCTCGACGATCACCGCCGCCGCCCGGACGAGCTTTTCCGCCATCTCCCGCGGCGGACTCGGCTTCGCAGCCGAGGCCCAGTGGCATGACGAACAACAACAGAACAGCGAGGATTTTCGAGTTCAGCATCGGATCACTCTTGTTGGGGCTGGGGCAACGGCAGGGACGACGGTTGCACCGCCAGCACGATGCGGCGGAGAAAGCACGTGAAGTCGTCTACCAGGGTGTAGACCGTGGGGATGACGAGCAAGGTCAGGAAGGTCGAGGTGGTGAGCCCGCCGAGGATCACCAGGCTAATCGGCGCCCACATGGCAGCGCGGCCTTGGGGTTGTCCGAAGTACTGGGGCAGGAAGAACGGCGCGACCATCGGTGACAATCCGAGGATGGTGGTCACGGCGGTCATCAGGATCGGCCGCAGGCGGTGCTTGCCGCCAAGCACCACGGCCTCGTCGCGCCGCAGCCCCTGGGCTCGCAGGTGGTTGATGTGATCGATGAGCACGATGGCGTTGTTGACCACGATGCCGGCAAGGATGATCAGGCCCATGTCGGCGGCGCTCGACCGCGGCTGGTTGGCGATCTTCATGATCAGCCCGACACCGATGAAGGCGAACGGAATCGACAGCATGATCGTGAACGGCTGGACGAAGTTCTCGAACAGCGCCGCCATGATCATGTAGATCAGCACCATCGCAAAGAACAATGCGAATCCAGCGCCGCTGGCGTCTTGTTGGGCGTCCCTGAACGACCGACCGAACCGCCACTCGTATCCGGGCGGCAAGCCGATCGTCGATAGCGCCCGCTGGACCGCGCCCATCGCCGCGAAGCTGGGCATGTCGCCCAGCACGTTGGCGGTCACCGCGATCTTCGAGCGGCGATTCTCGCGCTCGATGGTGCGCGCGCCGGAGGTGACTTCGAAATCCGCCAGGGCATCGATCGGCAGCTGGACGTCGTCGACGAACACCGGCATCTTGCGCAGCTGGTCGAGGGTCTCGCGATCCTGCTCGCGGTACTGCATCACCACTCCGATCTCGCGGTCGTCGGTCTTGAAGTAGCTGAGCGACCGGCTCGACAGCGCGCTCGCCACCGTCTGGGCAATACCCTGAGTCGACAACCCGGCCTGGAGCGCGCGCTCGCGATTCACCGAGACCCGGATCTCGTCTCCTCCGCTCTCGAGCGAGGTGTCGATGTCCTTGAGGAATGGCAGCTCGCGGAGCCGCGAAGTGATCTGTGGGCTCAGCAGCTCGAGAACAGCGAGATCGTCGCCGATCAGCTCGACGTTGATGCCGCCGCCACCGTCTCCTGGACCATGCTGCTGCGCCTGGGCGATCTTGAATGTCACCCCGGCACGATCGGGAAACGCCTCGCGCAGTCGATTCTGGACCTCCGAGGTCCGGAGCTTCGACACTTCCTCGGGCTTGAGGTAGATCTCGAAGCGGTTGCTGCCACCCATCCCCTTGCTGCGTCCGCGGCCACTACCGCGCCGCACTTCGTAGGCGATGTCGGCAATCTCCCACTCCTCGCGCTTGGCGTCGAGCAACGTGTAGACATCTTCGAACACTTGTTTGCGCTGTTCAATCGAGAATCGTTTTGGGAGATCGACGAAGAAATCGACCTGGCGGCCCTCCGACGGCGGGCTGAACGTCCGCGCGATCCCGGTGTAGAGCTTCCACGAGCCAAACAGCAGGCCGACGATCAACACCGCGAACGCCAGCCGGTGATGAATCGTGAAGCGCACCGCGGCGCCGTAGCCGTCGATCATCTTCTCGAGCAGCCGCGGCTTGCTTCGGGTCTCCGAGCGCAGCAGGACCACCGCCGCCATCGGCACCACGGTCAGCGAGACCAGCAGCGACGCCACCATGACGATGCACACGGTCATCCCCATGTCGCCCATGTAGCGGGTGAACCCGCCCTTGCTCACGAACAGGATCGGCAGGAACACGCACATGGTGGTAGCCGTCGAAGCGATGATCGGCATTGCGACCTCGCTGGCGCCGCGAAGGGTCGCGGTGCGCGCGTCCTCGCCGAGCTCCTGGCGGTGGCGATAGATCGACTCGATCACCACGATCGAGTTGTCGAGCAGCATTCCGACCGCCAGCATCAACCCCATCAGGCTCATGACGTTGAGCGTCATCTCCGTGAGGTGGGCTTGGCGGCCGAGGTAGATGAAGACAAAGGTCGTGATCAACGACAAGGGAATCGCAATCGCGATCAACAACGTGGTGCGGAACTTGCGCAAGAACAAAAACATGAACACGACCGCCAGGCCGCCGCCGATGAGACCGGCCTTGCTGAGCTCCGAGAGCCCCTGGCTGACGTCCACCGACGCATCGTGGAAGTGGCGGAGGGTTAGCTCCGGGTGCTCTTGCTGGATCGCCTGGTACTCGACCTTCACCCGCTCGACCACCGCCAGCAGATTGGCGGTCGACGCCTTGTTGATCGAGATGTAGAGCGCCGGCTGACCGTTGAGGTAGTTGAAGCTCTCACGCTGCGGGTAGTCGTAGGCGATGTCGGCGACGTCCCCGAGCCGGAGACCGTCGCCGCGGATCGGCAGCCGGCGAATCTGGTCGGGGGTCGCGAGCTCGCCGACCGTGCGCACCAATAGCCGGCGGCTGCCCTCCTCGACGTAGCCACCCGAGATGTTGATGTTGTTGGTGCGCAGAGCCGTCGCCAGCTGGCGAACATCGATCCGCGCGGCGTTCATCCGCACCGGGTTCAGGTTCACCTGCAGCTCGCGAGTCTCGAGCCCCCAGATGCCCACCTGCGCCACCCCTTCGAGTCGCTCGAGCCGAGGCCGCAGGGTCTCATCGACGAACTCGTAGGTGAGATCGCGGTCCCAGGGAGTGCTCAGGCTGGTGCGCAACACCGGGATGTCGGTGCTCTGGAAGCGACGGATGTTGATCCGCTCGACGTCGGCCGGCAGATCGTTGCGGACGCGGTCGATCCGGTCTCGAACGTCGACCGCCGCCATCTCCATGTCGGTGCCGTCGATGAAGCTCAGGTTGACGTTGCCGGAGTTGGCACTCGACGAGGCTTGCAGGGTGTCGATGCCGTTGATCGTCCCCAGCACGTCTTCGAGCGGCCGCACCAGCAACCGTTCCACCTCTTCGGGCGAGGCCGACGGATAGGGAACGTTCACCGAGATGCTCGACGACGAGAAGGTCGGCAGGAACTCGAGCGGCAGCCGCTTGAGCGACAGCCACCCCATCACCAGCAGCCCGACGACGACCATGCTCATGGTCACCCGCCGCTCGACCGAGAAGCGGACGATCGGGTTGATCGGCCGTTCCGGGTTCTCGCGTTCTGGGTTCTCGCCGTCTGTGTTCTCGCTGAAGCTGCTCATGGCACTGTTCCTCCTGGCTTGGGATTCTTGTGCTCTCGATCCGACCCGCGGCCGCCGCCTTCCGATCTGTCGCCCGCCTCGCGCTCGTTCCAGCGCTTCACTCGCTCCTCGAACCGCGGCAGCTGTTCCGCGGTGAGCAGCGAGCGCACGTCCTGTCGAAGCTCACCGCGCATCGCGCAGTAGCGATCGCGGGTGAGCAACCAGAAGTCGTGGGCGGCGTCGCCGTGTCGGCGGAAGGCGGCGCGCAGCTGCTCGACCTGAGCGTCGTCGAGCCCGAGGTCCTCGCGCATCCGCTCCAGACCGCGCTCACGACGACCCGGGTTTTCGCTCGCCGCCGCAGGCTGGTCATCGGGTCGGTTGTCACAGGGAAACCAGATGGTGCCGCCGTCGTCACCGCGCGTGCGCGGCTCGGTTGCGCGCTCGGGTGACGAGGTCAGACGGTCGCCCAACACCCCAAGCGCAGCGCCCGCGACCATCGTCAGGAAAAGGGTCATCCACATCCAACGCCGAGACGCCATCATCAGCGGGACCTCCGCAAGCCCGGCGGCTGCGAAAGGGGGCCGGCGACCCAGTCAGCGGTCCAGTCATTGGCACTGGCGATCTCGGCGCCGCTCGGCGACCCGGTCGCGAGCACCCGCCGTTCGAGCTCGAAGAACGTCTCGGTCATCGAGGGCTCGACCACCACGACCGCAACCGCTGCCACCAACGCCGCGACGCTGAACGGCGCCAAGCGCAATGCGAGGCGCCGCCAAGTTTCGGCGCTGGTTCCCAGCGCCCGGTCGAGCCGTTGCCGGAAGCGCGGGAGGAAGTTGGGGTCCGCTCGAACCGTATCCTCGGCGACCGCAAGAAGTCGCGAGATCTGGGCGATCGCGTCGAGCTCGGTCCGGCAGCGATCGCAGGTCTCGAGGTGACGGGCAATGGCTCGAGGATCACTGGTGGCGCGGCGAGGATCGCCTAGGATGCCATCGAGATACTCGCCGAGGGCCCCCGGTTCGGGGCAGATCGCTGGATCGTTCATCAGGAAGAC